>JAQUKT010000001.1 GCA_028718945.1 Actinomycetota bacterium
TTCGCTCTCAGAATAAAGTGAGGGTTCCATCATGGTAGCAATTTTCGCATACCTATCAATACAGTATTCGAAGTCATATTCCATAACATGCGGTAGGATAATCGCAATGGCAAGACCGTGTGGAATATCACTCAAAGCGCCCGCCGCATGCGCCATCGCGTGACAGGCTCCCATGGACTTTTGACTGACAAAGCATATCCAGAATCTATGTTTTCACCGCTCTCGAAAGCAACCGGAAGGTTCTTGTATATGCTCCTTATTGAATAGCAGGAAAACGCATCAGAAACCGGGGAATGAAACAAGCATGAGAAGGATTCTATTGCATGTGTCAGGGCGTCTATTCCGGTAAAAGCGGTCAATCTCGGAGGAAGTGAAATGGTCATAAGAAGATCAAGAATGGCAACGTCGGGCGCAATATAATTGTTTCCAATCGTAATTTTTCGCATGGTTCTCGAGTCTTTTATAACAGCACCTATACTCGCCTCGGAGCCAGTTCCAGCAGTGGTTGGAATAGCGATGTGCTTATTCAAGGGTCCCGGTATGGGACGGTTCGCGAGCCAGTCACGAACCAGATCGCCTCCATGCGTCAAAATAACATTTGAAGCCTTCGCGGTATCAATTCTAATATCCCGCGAGCATTTTTTGCGAATGCTGTACGGAAAAAGAGTTACTCTGCCCAAAGTGGATTTGCAACCGCTACCTATCAGTCAAAGCAAAACCTCAAGTACGCATAGAGAAGCCCTCAAATCAACTGCGGTGATCAAAAAAATGGCTCCTCCCACTTTCTTAAGTGGATTTTTTTTCGAATGTAGTTGCAAACGACTATTTTTACTCGCTGGTAAAGCAACCGAGAAGCCGTGGCAAAATCTTGTATAGGGATTTTATTTCGCCATTGTTCAGGTTCTTCAAGACCTTTCCAGCAAGCATAGATAACTCTGGAAACACGGCCTTTGTAAGTTCAGAGGCAATTTTCTTTCCTTTGTCAGTCAAAACGACATTCACAATGCGTCTGTCCTTCGAGCTCCTATCCCGCTTTACAAAACCACCCGCTTCGAGTCTGTCAACAATTCCGGTAACATTACAGGGGGCGCAAGAGAGGTGATTGCTCAAATCCTTGAAATTCAGTCGGCCCTTTTCTTTGAGAATCACGAGTACTTTGAGCTGCGTATGGGTTATTTTGTATTCTCGCAACCATTGTTTTCTCATCTTATCCCATCGTGATCCTATTTCTTCGATCAAATCGAGTATTTCAATAGCATCAGCCATTCCAATCGGATCGTTTTTTTGCTTCTTCATGTTCTTTTTTAGTTCAACACGCCTTTCCGTAGATTTGCCTCAGAGTAAATTAAATTACATTTTACATTTGTCGCTTATTATATCAAATATGAAGATAAATTTTTTATACACAATCGAACCTTTCCAAGGAAGTAAATATATGATATGAATCAAAATTGCAAATTATCTATGAAAATCTCTCTGTTGCGTTATCATAAAATCGAGGGGTGGGAGGAAAAATGAACGAAAAGGTTGCCATAAGCGATGCCTCGAAGCAAACTTTCTGCGGTTGCCCCGAGTGCATCGAGTTCGGGGGTCCAAACCCTCGAATTATGTTCGCAAGACTGCTGATAGTTGCCGCCCAGTTCATGGTTGCAACACTTGGTCTTGTGCGCCAACGCAGCTGGAAAGCCTTGTTGTGGCTGGTGGAAGCACTTGCGTTTTTCGCATTTGTACCCCGAAAGTTGATATGTTGCCGCTGTGAGGGTTATGGTAAAAACTGCTACTCTCTCTGCCTCGGGAAAATTACTTCTCTTTACCTATCGAAAGGAAGTGGAGAAGTAAATCCTCTGGGCGCAGGACTTGAAGTTATTGCGCTTTGCATAATAGGCGTGACACCAGCTGTTGGCATGCGAAGAAACAAAAAAAACCTGACTTTATACCTGTTGCTTTCGATAACTACTCTTGCTTTCCAATTCTCTCATGCCTGCAGGCATTGTGCGATGAATGCTACCGACTGGAAGAAGGGTTGTCCCGCCGCAATGGCCGCCAGACATGTTTTTGCATAGTATTCCCGATTGGAACTCAATAATCGCCTGAAAATTTTCGATAATTTAATCATGCGGAGACAAATTAACAGAATTCGGGGGTTCAAATGGATACGAATCAGATGCTTCTCTACGAGTCGCTCAGGTTCGTTATTGGCCCAATTTTGAAATTGCAGCTTCGACTGAAAATCGAGGGGCAGAAAAATGTTTTAGATTTCGGTGGGGCTGTCATTGTTTGCAACCATCGCTCTGCATTCGACCCATTGATACTCGCATACGCAGTTCAGAATCGTTTTATCAATTTTGGAGCAGCTTCCTGGTCATGGAGCGTTCCTGTTTATGGACAGCTTCATGAGTTGCTCGGCGCGTTTCCCCTTACTCTCACCGGCGGAAAGAGCGACGCGGAGTTGAAGAAGGGCATTGAACTCTTGAAGAATGATGAAATAGTTGGAATTTTCCCTGAAGGAGGAGAAACAATATTTGAGCCGGGAAGGGCTGAGAGAATAAAGAGGTTCAAAACCGGATTTGCCCGCCTCGCGCTTGCCGCAAGAGTTCCCGTTATTCCCTGCGCAGTAATCGGAATATCCGAAAGAAGATTGCCAACTGTGCCTGGACCTGTTGTTGAAAAATTTGTCAAGCATCCATCAAGCGAAAAGGGCTATTCCTCCGTGATTTACAGGCGCGCCATGTGTAGAATTGGAATACCTCTTGACCTTGGCGACCTTTACGACAAACCGGTTACAAAGGAACTTCTGACGCTCATATCGGATAAGGTTAGGGCAATCGTAATGAAACTCTACAATGGTGAGGAACTCGACAGATTCCTCACTGGAAAAATCCCTTTTGATTTCGCCTACGAGCGGGTCTCTGGAACTCAGGGCAAACTACTCTGACTATCATAGACGCCCGACACTTTTCGACTTAGGTTCTTTAGCCTTCACTTCAACAGCATCGAGCTTGAAATGTGTTATTGCAAGACCTGACCCCATTAATCGAGCCCAACAATTGCAACAGAGCATACGTTCTGGTTAGGTACGCCTCCAAGGTTGTGGGTGAGCCCGAACTTCGGATTCTTAACTGCCCTTTCCTCAGGCCAGCGCCCCAACAGCTGATTGTACATTTCAAAAAGCATTCTCAAGCCCGAGGCTCCTATTGGATGTCCGAAGCACTTGAGACCTCCATCGGGCTGGCATGGAATTTTTCCGTCAAGGTCAAAGAAGCCAGATAGCACATCATCCGGCGCCTTGCCCGGCTCGGATATTTGAAGGTCCTCCATGGTCGCAAGCTCGGTAATCGAGAAACAATCGTGGACTTCCATCATGCTGATTTCTTCCCGCGGGTTTTTGATTCCAGCCTCCTCGAAAGCTTTCTGCGCAGCACGCCTTGTCGTAAGCATTCCAGCTCCATCCCACTTCGTATAAAAAGCCTCCTCACCGGAACTCACAGAAATCTGCAAAGCCTTGACTTTAACCAAGTCTTCGTTTGGCTTAAGTTTCTTTGCAATCTGAGGGGTGGTGACAATCGCACATGCCGCACCATCACTTACTCCACAGCAGTCGAAAAGGCCAAGCGGATAGGCAATCATGGGTGCGCCCATTATTTGTTCCTTTGGCACTGCTTTCCTCAAATGAGCCCGCGGATTCATGGAGCCATTCTGATGGCTTTTCCAGGAAATGTGGGTCATTGCCTCTTTCAACTTATCCATCGGAATCCCATATCTGGCGGAATATGCAGTCGCAAGCTGGGCAAACATCCCCGGAGCACTTGCGTTTGGTCCAATGGTTGCCTGCATCTGACCGAAAGCAGGCAAGTCGGGCAAACCACCGTAACCGGTGTCCTTCAATTTCTCTATCCCGAAAGCAAGCACAATATCATAGGCGCCGCTTGCCACAGCATAACACGCCCCTCGAAACGATTCCGTTCCTGAAGCACAGAAATTCTCAGCCCTCGTAATCGGGATAAGAGGCAGTTTCAGCGTGAGCCCGAGAAAATTTCCTCCTTTCCCGATATTGATTTCATCAATGTGGCTTCCAAGCCACGCAGCCTCGATATCTTTTTTCTCAATTCTCGCATCCTCGAGACATTCGGTAAAAGCCTCAATTGCAAGGTCTTCCGGAGCAGCATCCCAGCGCTCCCCGAATCTCGTGCAGCCCATGCCGAGAATAACAACTTTATCTTTAATACCCTCTGCCACTTTCATCGCCTCCTTGCTGTCAGGAACCAATTCCAAAAAAACCTGCTATTCGACATTTTCACCAGGAACTGGCACTGCTTTCCAAAAATAGTTTGTAATGTCCTTTTCGGCGTCGTATTGCTTTACCCTGAAACTGAACTCGACGGGCTTCCCCACTGCAAGTTGTTCAGTCGTGCAATCGGTGAAATCAAAAACAAATCTACCCCCACCATTGATATTCACCGCGCCATAGATCGCGGGCGGATTAATCGAAGCGGCGAGCATGTCAGCAGTGAAACTGAAAATATCCCCACCATTATCAGAAAGAACAACCGGCTCACTTTTATCGATCGCTCCGCATTCTGGATTCACACAAACGCGCTGCGGCGGAAATTGCTGAGTGCCGCAAGCCTTGCACCTGGAGCCCCACATGCCAAGCATTGTCCTGTGAGCCCTCCAGACCAAAGACCAGCGAATCCATTTCTGTTCTTCAGCCCTCAAGCCCATCTCCACCGGAACCATTCTACGCCAGACGAGATACTTCGAGTAATTATCAAGCTCGGCTCTTCTCGCAAGTGAACCAGATACCCCAGCACGCGCGGGAAGTTTTTTGATATTTTCAGTTGCCTCGAAATAGAGAGCATCGCAACCGCTTCCATAACTTACGAGAAGAATCTTATCGCCTGGATTCGCATCCTCCAGAGCTTTGACGAACATTGAAAGAGGATGCGCGGCACCTGTGTCACCAACAGTCGCTTGAAGATTATCGGTAACTACCTCTGGATTTACCCCAAGCTTCTTATTTATTTTCTTTCTCGCGCCGCCAAAATAGCATGGATACACAATTCTGTTGAATTCGCCAATTTCAACGCCGCACTTCTTACACAGACCATCAATTGCTTCAGGAATGAACTGCTCAAAGCCAACATCTCGAATCCAGCGCTCCTCCCACTCTCGATCAAAGACTGAATTCGCGCCACGAATGTGGTCAACAAAGTCAAGTCCCGTCGAGTAAGAACCCTTGAACTCAGCAATAACATCTTCACTTCCAACAAGAAGAGAAGCAGCCCCGTCACCAAACATGAGTTCCTGAGGACTACCCATCTTGCCAAGTCTCGAGTCTGCAGCAGCAACAACCACATTCCTTGAACTGCCTGAGGAGACAGCGTCGATTGCAGCAAGCAGGGCTGTTGTGCCTGCCTTCAACCCCCCGCCAAAGTCTGCCGTTCTCACATTCTCATCGGTTGCAAGTGCGCCCGAGACAATATTCGCACAAAGCCGCTCCTTGAAAGGCGCTGTTGTTGAGGCAAAACTAACACCGTCGATTTCTCCCCTGTCGAATCCTCTTACACAATCTCTCGCTGCAGCAACAGCCATTGTCACAGAATCTTCGTCAAAGTTTGCGACTGCCTTCTCACCCTGCGCATTCATCAAGTTAGCGGGATTCAACCATCCCATTTGGGCAAATATCGCCATTCTGTTCAACCTGTATCGAGGGACATAGCCCCCATAAGACCTTATTCCAACCATAGAATCACTCCCCTTCGTTCATAACCAGAAACATAGCCTTCCTTCATTCACTCAAAGTAGATTGCTTTCGTGCCCCCAATTGTAGTCCTCTACAAATTTTTTCAATCTCGAAGCTATTTATTTAAGAGATTCTATAATCAGGAAAAAGAATATTCAATGAGACAAAAACCAAACGCAGTTTCAGTCAAACTCAACGATATTCATATATGGATACTTTTTCTTCAGAATTTCCCTTATTTGCCCTTGTGATCTCTTATCCTTTATGCGTCTTACTTCGGTTACAGGGTAGCCCTCCTCATTCTTCTCTGATTTCCATGAAACAATGTATCCCAAGACCGATATGAAGCCCACTCCACCTGAGCCGCAGCAGGAATTATCAACATGGGCAGCCTTCAAATTGAACAAAACCTTGTCTCCCTGAAAATCAAGAATTCCCTCCTCGAGAATCTTGTAGTATCCACCAATGCTCCTTATTTCCTGATTTAGCGGATAGTGAATGTGCTTCATTATGACTTCCCAAACATCATCACTCCATGGATTCTCAAATTATAACCCTCAGCAAAAGGAAATTCAGCATGTGAAAGTATTCGCCAAGATACACCAAGACGGATATCAACGCTGTGAGGACCCTGAAGAGCGCCGCTTGCCCACCGCTATCAAACACACTGGTCTTTCGTTCGCGGCAATCCCAAGGATATCTCTGACTGCATTGTCGTCAAACGCACCAATAACTACCGATCCCAAGTCAAGCGAACTCGCCTCGAGCACAACGTTCTGTGCGATAAACCCCGCTTCCATATAGACATATCGCTCAGCCCTCTCTTTATACTTTGCTTCAGTCTTGCCGAAATCAGCTGACAGGACAAATACGCAGTTAGCGTCTGAGACGGCTTCCTGATCACAGGCCGCCCGGGCAATATCGCTCCCTGAAATGTGAGCGCGAATTCTCTTCAGGTAATGCCCAACCGGTGAGTAGCGAAAAACCGCTCCCCTCAAGACGAGGTAAATCGTAAATGGATATATTGCTCCCGCAGAAGGTGTATTGCGGGTCGCTCCGGTTATGTCGCCATTACCCGAATCCTGTTTCAACCCTGAAGAAGCCCAGAGTAAAGCGGACAAAGCCTCGAGCGAAATCCCCCCGCCTGCGAATTCTCTTGTTGCTTTCTGTTTTCTAATTGCATCATTCAGTGGAATCTTAGCATAGTCTTCTCGGGAAGGCAGTCTTATGATTGAAGATCCCTCAACGCCAACGTCTCGAACTTCCCCATGTTTAGTTTCACCGCAACCTGATAACATCAAGAGCAAAACGATTGTCAAAAGAGTAGGAAAGACCTCAAGTTTATTCTTTCCAGGCAAAGCAATCTCCGCGAATCTGAATGACTAATTCTTTACCATCAATTAGAATAAATCTTGAAGTCAAGAATTACAATTTGAATATCGTAGAAACCCGCGAGGAATTCAATGCAATTCGCTATTTCCTAAAGAACTTCAAGAAATCAAACCATGAAATTCCCGGAGTTAACCGTCGCTCAAAGGCGTTCCCACCATGGAACCTCGAGATTGTAACCACAATGCTCACATTCAGTTGACCTCAGCGCAACTTCTCTCTTGCAATTCGGACAAACCGAACCCTTGACATATCGAATTCGCCTTCGGAGACTCTCTCTTTTTACTTCCTGTGGAAGTGGAGTAACAACAATCAGAATAGCAAATGGCCCGGTTAAAAGGCCCGAGATGAAATAGAAATACCGGTCTCTGCCCTTTTTCTTGGCAATTTGTTCGGATATGAACGCCGAAAAAATCAATATCGCTGCCAAATCAATAACCTCAATCATTACAGGTGACATTGCTCATACCTCTTTTTTTTATGATTCCACTACATATTTCGGCTTTTCTTAAAAAACTAATAAAAGGAAAAGGATGAAAATCACTCGAATGCACGAGGAAAAACATACCTTACAGGTGAAGTTCAACTGAATAAAGTAGAACCAGGGATATTTTTACTTCCACAGGTGCCCGCAGTTGTTGCAGGCCCAGTTCGGCTTATCAACGCCAACAGCATAGCCACCAATGCGGATTTCACGCTTGGCTGCTCTCTCGGCAAGTTCCGGAGTAGTAGTGCCATAAACAATAGGAACAACCGCATCGCTCCCACAGTTTGGGCAAGAAACTCCTTCCATATCAAACCTCCATCAAACTACAGCGCTCCTTATCAAGAACAATATAATCCAAATATCTTACTGCTTTTTTATTAGCATAACGCACCTCAACCCCTTTGTGAAGGTGCCTTCTAAGTTTATGCTCCCTCAATGTTCCAAATAAAGGAAGATTTCTCGTAGCAACCCTTTCAGAATCAGTTCGGAACATGGTCATGAGAATTCGAAGCAAAATAGAGCAGCAATACTGAAATCATCAAAAGGATACCCATATTCCCAGAAGCCTCGATTCCAGAATCATTCAGAAGGATTACGAAAATCATCCCGACTATCATCTCCGCCCCGAAACTCCCAAGATATGGGTATTTCTCTCTTATCTCAGAAAAAACCCTTGGCTTGAAAGCCCATATCGCGGAAAGCACGAGCGCAATATAGAAAGGTATTCTCCATATCGAGAAACGAAGTAATGTGAAACTCATTGAGAGTTTGTATAGCGCAAGATTAACAACCTCGCCAAACTTACCGCCCTCAACCTTTGCAACAGCGCTCCCAAAATGAGAAACCGGTGCTGGAACCAAAAAATCAAGAGCGACTGGAATGACAAGGAAAAAAAGAAAAAGGGCAATACAAATCGCAACTTTCTTCCTGTTGTTCAAGTTTCGACCAAAACTAATCGGAAAAATTGAAAACGCAATCGCGGCGGTAGCAAATCCCCCAGTGTTTGCGCCCAGACGAGAGATGCCAAGGAACAGCACTGTTATCGTAAACAGGCACAGTGTGAAAAGAAAAACCTTCCAGTTCTTATCCAGAATGCGGCGAAATACTATAGGAGAAGTACACGCCAAAAGAATTGCCGCTCCAATTGAAACGCCCATGTATATGTTGCCGATGCCATAATAGCGAAATCCCCATGTAAGAGAGTTACCAAATGGGGAAAATGACATTCTTGCTGATGAAAGAGCCGCATCGATGAATATGCCGGCAATCGTCAGCACAGAAACTATGAAAATCGCCCTCGGCGCGATGAAGTAGAGTCTGTTTGAAGCTTCTTTTCCACTCTTCAGCCCCTCTTCATCCATCGCCACTTTGTTCTTATAGAAATCAAGAGAACAATAAACCAAAAGGGCAATCAACACCTGAAGAGCAATCGAAAAAGGAATAGAAAAGAATAGATTGTGAACCGGGACAACTGGCAAAATAAGATATACAAACGGGGCAGAAAGAACAGCAATCATCAAAACAGACCAGAAACAAGTGTGTCGCAGGAGCATATCGCGCCTTATGAGAAAAGCAAGGAAAAACAATACGGCAAGAACTGAAGCGGAAATTGCTGAAATATTGATAAAAATACTTCTATTGCCTGAGAAATAGACAGATTTTTCGAGTAATGAATCAAGTTTCTCGATGTTCTTCGAATAACTCAAATCTTTCCCTGTTTCAGTAATCGGCTGTCCGTTCATTTCTACCGGAATATCAACGCCAAAAAAATCAAGAACAGTCGGCGCTATGTCGAGGTTTGAAACAAGCCCTTCCTTCCTTGTCGTCCTTGAGCAGATGCTTTTCTCATTTGAAAAACCAGGACCATAAAACAAGAGGGGGGTTAAGATCTCACCATCACTAATCATCCGCCTCGTAGGAGTTGGCGCGCATACGATCAACAAATCACTCGCGGGATTCAGTGATTTCAGCATCTCGCCAAGTGCCGCATCGCATCTCTTGAGCGCTTTCACTCGCTCCTTGGATGCCTGCATGTCCGTAACCATATCGCTTCGCTCATCAACACGAGAGGTCTCTCCCATGTCCACGATTACAAAATTGCAATTCGCCAGAGCTCCCTCGACTGACTTGGAAAGCCAGCCAAAATCCGAATGAATGATCAATCCATTGGTACCGGAGTATGACTTACTTGACACATCGCCAAAAGGAACTATTCCATTTTCGTCCATCCCAATACATGAAACCTGCCGTCTTGAAACAATGTTGAGTGGCATATCCTCAGTGCTCAAGTTAGGCGCCGTTGTGGCATAGGGAACGGACAAACCTTCCGTAGGTAGGTTTGCACCCGGGATTGAAAGTGAATCAGAATTTCCAAAAACCGCCACTTTTATTCCTGCTTGCTTCAAAGTCTCGCCAAGTAACCCGGGCCTGCTACTTGCGCGCGAACTCTCGGATTCCCTCTTCATCTCTTCGATGGAAAGGTTGAGAACCTTTCCACTGCCCTGCTTACCAGTGATTGATTCATATATTTCCCTTGCGGTGAGCAAGCCATTCCCGGTGAATCTAAAGCGTTCGCTCGAATTGAAAGCTGAGCCAACATTACCTACCCCTAACGACCACCCGCTTGCTCCTATCGCAGTGTAACTCTCAAGACCGTAAACCCCATTTCTGCACCTCGCGTTCATCAAACCAAAGCTGCCATCCTTGATAACTTTACTTATGTTCGGGAGCTGGCTTTCCGCGCTTGCGATATCATCGAGTCCTATTCGGTCAACCACAACAAGCAAAACTCTCCTGTTTTGCATGGTTTTCTTTCCAAGAGAACCACAAACAGAAGGCTTGAAATTACTACCAGCGGAAACCCCATTGAAGTTGTATGTGGAACATACACAAAAAATGGAAATCGAAAGGACCACAGAAACAGCAATTATCATTAGGCGGACCCGGGATATTCTCTTCTCTTTTGTACGGTCGATTCCACCTGGAATCAATGATGAAGAGATGCGCCTCGTCTTAATATTTTTTCCTTCAAAACCCATAAGCTTCCTCATAAAATACAAGGACCTTTGAAATAGAATATCACAACTGTTAATCCCGTTTGTTCACTAAGGTGCAGGTGGACAAAAACGGTCTTTCATGAAAACATCTTGTCAGAAAATCAAAAGGGGTGAGATTTCTATTGATAGGAATGAATGAAAAGTTCGCAGACATACACTATTCCTTAGATAGATGTGAAAAATGCGGTAAGTGCATTTCGCAATGCCCAGTCTTGAAAATCCCCGAGGGAAAAGCAAAAGAATTCATGGAGCAACTCTCTCAAGGAATCTGGGTCGCTGAAGTTTTGGAGCGTTGCACCGGGTGCATGTCCTGCGATGCAATATGCCCGAATGATGCGGGTCCATACGGTCTTCTTTTAAGACATTACGAAGAGCGCTACCGCAAGTCGGGGATACCTCAGGTCTTTCTGAACGCAACGCCAGTCAGAAACGGTCCAAACATCTGGCGGACAACAAGAAGATTCTTTTCTGAAGATGAAAAGAGAAATGTTGTTGCGTGGTCAAAAATCCCGGTGAATGACGAGGTTCTTTTTCTCGGTTGTAACCAGCGCCTCGACCCGTTTATCGCAGATTCCCCCATCTTTGACGGAATCGAAATCTTCACTGACCCCCGGGAGTGCTGCGGCGAACCATACATGCGGCTTGGCCTGCTCGATGAGGCAAGAAAAAGGGCTCGTTCTCTTTCCTTGAGATTCAAGCAAGCCGGAATAAAAAAAGTCATAACATTTTGCCCTGCATGTCAGAACATGATGCAAAACCTCTCGCCTGAGATTCTTGGAGTTTCTTACGACGTTGAAGTTACCGGCGCGGTTGATTGGCTCTCAAGCAGGATAGAAAACCAGGAAATGGGCAACTCTCTGAGAGGGAAAACAGTAACAATTCAGGATCCATGCCATGCCACGGGATTAGGAGAAGAAACGGTCATCAAGGTTCGGGAAATTCTCAAAAAAGCAGGATTGAATATCATCGAGATGGAAACGCATGGAACGAGAGCGGAGTGCTGCGGCCTCAGTGCAGCAGTCTCGAGATACAGGCTCTCCGACGTCATAGGAACGGGTCTCAAGCGAGCAAAGCAAGCGGAACTTACCGGGGCAGACTTGACCTGCGCCTGGTGCAACGGCTGCTACATCACCCTTAACATGTTCAGGCTTGCCTATCCCTTTACGCCCCCCATATTTCATCTCGTTGAGATTCTCGAGCTCGCAGGTGGAATGACCTCAAAAAGAAGAATGCCGGCGCGCGCCGCGCAGCTCCTCGCAGCAGCATCAGGTAGCCTTTTTCTGGACGGCTTTCGCTTCAGGAAAGTTCATCTGGAATAGAGGCTTGCCCTAATCCCCCCTGTTCCATGCAGTCATACGCAGCACACAGGCTAAAAAAAGCAAAACTCCAAAAGCAATCAAAACGAGTGATGATATCAGAGGTCCAAAATAATCCTTGAAGCCAAGCCCACATCTGATAAGGTCGGTAGCATAGGAAACGGGACTGAACCAGGAAACTATCCTTGCCCAGTGAGGAAGTTCGAAAATTGGAACAAATATTCCGCTCATGAACATCATGGGAAGCCGGATGAGATTCAAAAGAAGCATGACGTTCTGCGGCTGCTTTGAACCAAAAGTAGAAATCAGTGTTCCCATGTTCGCAATTGAAGCATTACCAATAAATATGCCTAAAAACAATACCCACGCATTTGAAACTCTCGAGCCGAAGAAAAGGATTCCCAATAAAAGGGGAACAACGGACATAATCAACCCAAAAACCACCGCAGATATTGTTTTGCCAAGAGCGAGCGCAGAAACGGAAACAGGCGCAAAAAGAATGCGCTCGAAAGTCCTGTTAAGTCTTTCCCATGGCATGCTGAATGGACCAACAGTCGTGGTTGAGAAAAAAAGTGTCAGCGCAATCAATCCAGGAAACAGTGCACTTGCGTCAACATTTCTCCCAACCGTGAAAGCGAAAAATATGGCAACGGGAAAAAGTATCCCAAATATCAGAATCGCGGGTTTGAAGTAATAAATCTTCATGTCCTTGATCGCTATTGAAAAGGACTTCATAAGTTCACTAAGAACTCCAGGCTTTTGGGGGACTCCCGCATCAAGCGTGACTTCCAAAACTTGCCTCCCTGTCTGTGAGTTTGACGAAAACGTCCTCCAGCGTGGGCTTGAGTGTATTCAAGCCACAAATCCTCAAGTCATTACTAAAAGCGAAATGAAACACGCACTCAATGGCTTCTTCTGGATCTCCCGTAAAAAGTTTATAGCTATCTTTCATTGGAACAATTTTATGAAAAGGCCCCAAGGAAACCAGTTGCCTTTGCTCATTCTCATCAAGAACTCTGTTGAACTCAACCTGAATAACCTGTGCCTCAGTAGCTTCCCTTCTAAGCCTCTCGGGAGTGTCAACTGCGATTATTCTGCCGCGGTCTATTACAGCTATCCTGTTGCAGAGCTCATTCGCCTCCTCCATATTGTGGGTGGTGAGAAAAAATGTGGTCCCATGATACTTGAGATTCCTGAGGAGTTCCCGAATTTCTCGCGATGAAGAAACATCTAAACCTGAAGTGGGTTCATCGAGAAAAACAACTCTTGGCGAATGAACGATCGACATGGCAATGGCAAGCCTCCTTTTCAACCCATAGGAAAGCTGCCCCGCCTTCTTTTCCGAGTATTCACTAAGCCCCATGGTTTCAAGCAGGTCCTGCATCCTGCTCATTCTTTCCTTCCTCCCAATTCCATAGAGCGAAGCCGTAAAGAGGATGTTGGCCGTAGTGGAAATCTCGGAGAATACATTCGATACATCAGGAACAATACCTACAATTGACTTGACTTCGATTGAATTTCGAACTGAATCAAGCCCAAAAACCCTTGCCTCTCCGGATGAGGGGCGGGTGAGATTCAAGAAAAGCCGAATTGTCGTTGTTTTTCCAGCCCCGTTAGGACCAAGAAACCCGAAAATCTCACCCTCTTCTACGCTGAATGAAATCCCATCAACAGCGGTTACTGAACCGAAGCGCTTGGTAAGATTTAGAGCTTCGAGCGCTGGAGTTCCACTTTCCTTCTCTCTCACTTCCCGCCTTTCCTAAGCCTTCCATATCTCTTCTGAAAATCAGCAAGAAGTTCGGACAAGCCATCAAGCCCGGAAGCCCACATATCAAGCGCCTCGTAACCGTCATCAGTGAGTGAATACACCTTTCGGGGTGGACCGGAAGTTGACTCCTCGAGAGAACTCGTCATGAGTCCTTCCTCCTCCATAGATTTGAGCATTCTGTAAAGAACTGAAGGATCAGCGCAAAACCCCTTTGGCATGGATTCTCTAAAAGAACGGGCAATCTCATACCCATGAGAAGGCCCCTCAGCGAGGAAAAGCAAGATAAAGGCACGCGCAAGCCGGCGTGGAATCCCATCCGCGCAATCAGATACCAAGGCGTGTGAGCCTCGAGAGTGCCCGTGCGGATGCATACAAAATTTCTCATCCGATTTCTCGTTTTTGTACATATCCAATCACCCCCAACATGGTGTAGTGATAGTATACTAATAGTGACAATTTGTCAATAGCTTAAACTTCATTTCACCAAACAGAGCTGCACATTTAGAAATATTCCGTTTTCCAATGCCTACCGGCATTCCATGCGATACTTGAAGCAAAAATACTCAATCATGATATTCTATTCTTAGGAAAGCTTTCATGTCTCTTTTCAAGTCCGCCTCTTACATCCCATGCTCGTCATCCAAGTCAAAAGAAAGGCTTTGAAGATGCCAGCAACCATCTATGAATGAACCACTCGATCCTGTGTTATAATTCATTACGGATTTTCGCTCCTCATAGGACCTAATAGATGAAAATGGATAACATCCCAATTGAAGATAGAAAAGCAATAGAACTGGGCATGAATCAGTTTGTTTATAGTGCCCTCGAAAATCTCAAGAAAAGGCGAGAGATAATAAACTTCCTCAACGTTTTTCCAGTTCCCGATGGAGACACCGGAACAAACATGTACGTTACCCTTCTTTCATGCTTCGAGGAGCTGAAAAACCGCAACGAACGCCCGATAAATGAACGCCTGAAGGGCATGCTTGATGGAGCAATCAAAGGTTCCCGGGGGAACTCAGGATTCATCCTCGCTCAATTCATTGAAGGGGCAATAAATGCTCTTGCTGACGGAGAATCAAAACCACTCTACGATGCAGCCCTCCTGACTGAATCAATAGAGCAGGGAGCAAAGGTTGCACGCGAATCGGTTCTTGAGCCCCTTGAAGGCACAATTCTGACTGTGCTTTCTGACATCGCCGCAAGTCTCAAAAGGGGGAAGCCTGAAAACATTTGTTTGCTTGTAAAGACAGCTCACGAAGAAGCATGCGAATCCCTCAGGCGAACACCGCTGATTCTAAAACCCCTTGCAGAAGCGGGAGTTGTTGATTCTGGTGGAGCAGGCATAGTTGCGATTCTTGAGGGTTTGATGGAAGCACTCGAATGCCCCTTTGAGTGCTTTGAGTGGAAAAGCTATGAGAAAATGGTGTCTCTACCATCATACGATGGGCCAAAATGGGAAGTAGAATTCACGCTCGACATCAAGGCTGACAAAGCGAAGGCAAGAGCAAAACTCCTCGACGCCCTAAAGAAAACCGGTGAATCAGTGGTAGTCGCCGGCTCGAACCCTTTGAAGGTTCACGTCCACTGCGATCAACATGAGGAAATACTTTCTTTCGCGCGTACTCTCGGGAATATCCGAGACCTGGATTTGCAAGAATTCCCTTCAAGAAAATCGTTCAACGAGGTGAAAACGAGCGCCCCCAATAAACTGGGCGTCATCGCTTTCTCCTGTGGGCCGGGGCTATCAAGTCTTTTCGCTGACCTCGGCTGTCAGGTGATTGAATCTCTGCCCGGGGCAAGACCGGGGACTTCGAAAATTCTTGAGAAAATAGGACTTTTAGGATCTGAGTTCATTATCATTTTGCCAAATGACCCTGATTTGATTCCGTGCGCGATAAAAGCCGCCGAAATCTCACGTTCGCAGGGTCGCAATGTAGAACTAATTCCAACGAAGTCGCCAGTTCAGGCTATTTCTGCTCTCGATGAATTCACGGAAGGTGAAGAGATTTTTGAAATATTTGAAAAAATGAAGAGAGCTGCTTCAGAAACAGACTGGGGAATGGTTGCATGGGCAATAAGGAGTGTTCGCATCTTTGGTGTTTCAATAAAGGAAGGTGAATATTTCGGAGTTGCTTCCGGGAAACCTGTCGTATCGTCAAGTAAACTAACATACGCAGTCATCGAAACCTGCAAGAAAATTTACAGCGAAGGAAAGTGCGCGTCTTTTCTTTTCATAAGTGGAGAAGAATTGTCAGAAAACATAAGTGAAGAAATAAGAGCAGAGATTGAAAACAATTTCCCTGGTGTCAATTCTGAGTGGCTCTACGGCGGTCAGCAGTATTATCCACTGCTGATTGGCGCTCGGAAAGCGTAGATAGTGATATTTCACACAGTCCATATTTTGAAAGTAACGCAAAAGGAGAGGTTGCATGCAGAAAGTTGGCATCATAACCTGTAGTGGAGGATGCATTCCCCAGAGTTTTGTAGAGGAATATGCAATAGAGGTCATTCCTCTTACTCTGATTGTGAATGAAAATGTCTACAGGGACGGGCTCGATATATCAAAGGACGAAGTATATTCCGCATTGAAAAGGGACTTTTCCTCAGTCAGCACTTCCGCGCCATCTGTGGGCGAGTACGCTCAGGCATACAGGAAGATGCTTGAGCGCTTCAGTAAAGTCCTATGCATAACAATGTCCAAAGAACTGAGCCTTTCTTTCTCTTCTGCAGTCAAAGCAGCAGAAATGGAGAAGTCAGCCCAGGTGGAGGTGCTCGATTCCGAAACAGCAACAACAGGTCAAGGGCTCGTTGCAATGCACGCAGCCAGAGTCGCGAAAGAAGGTGCAGATCTACCAGAGGTCAGGAAGGAAGCGGAAAATGTCTCACAAAAAGTAATGGTCTTAGGAGTTCTCGACACGCTTTCCTACCTCAAAAAAAGTGGAAGAGCAAAATCAATCTCGGCACTAACTGCTGAAATGTTGAACATAAAGCCTGTCTTAATAGTCGAACATGGAGATGTGCACCTTTTCGCGAAAACAATCTCAAGGCAAAGAGGATTTGAAAGAGTTATGAAATCTATCCGCGAGTACTACGAGAAAAACGGTCCAATACACCTTGGTGTCTTCCACGCTATGGCAAGAGAGGAAGCCGACAAACTCGAAGAGCGAATAAGAAAGGAAGTTGAATGCATTGATCCCTTCATGGGGGAATTCACGCCTGTGTTGGGAAAGCACACCGGACCGGGTATTGTTGGGGCAAGCTTCTATTGAAATCGGCTTCTCTCATCCACATTGAGAGCGATACTCCCTGTCATCAATCAGTCTGGAAATGATGACCTTCTTCTTCGGGACATACATGTTTTCACTCCCAACCTCAGGACTCCCCTTGAGCCTCCTTGCAAAACCAAGAACCATGGCACCAAAAGAAAAGAAAATCCATGGAAATGGCTCGGGACGTAGAAGAGCCATCACAGGCCAGATAATCAGAGAAAACCCGTAGTACATTGCAAGGGTTCGGGTAAGCACTGCATATAGATAGATTCCAAGAACAATAAAACTCTCCCAGGGAAGAAAAATTAGAAAAGCAGTAAGAGTAACCGCCATTCCTCTTCCGCCCTTGAATTTAGTGAATATAGACCAGTTGTGCCCCACGATTACAGCGAGCGCGCCAAGAGACTGAACCATGAGGGGGAAACCAAGAATCCTGAAAACAGAAAGCACCAGCCCCATTTTCGCGCAATCGAGAAAAAATACCACCACTCCCGCTAATTTTCCCACCTCTTTGGTAACATTGCTGGCACCGAGATTGCCACTCCCAATTTTCCTCAAGTCCTTCCTGGAAATCATTTCGCCCGCAATGTAGGCGAAGGGAATGGAGCCAACAATATATGAAATTACTATTGAAATGACATACCCGACGAAACGCAAAAAACCTACCCTTTCACGAACTTGAAACTACTCTGCTTTCCACCGAAGAGAATTCCCCTTCTGCCTCATTCATTTCCAATTCCCGGACTTTTTCATCGCCTGATGAAAACTCCAGATTTTCCTCCCCTTTTTTCAATTAGTCTTATGTTTCGTATCTCTACCTGACGCTCAACAGACTTGCACATATCATAGAAAGCAAGCCCCGCAACAGCCACGGAGGTAAGTGCCTCCATCTCGACACCTGTTTTCTCAGTTGCCGAAACCCTCGACACTATTCGCACTTTGTTTTCCTCATGATTCACCTCAAAATCAACGTCTATGCTATCAATCCTTATAGGATGGCACAAAGGAATAAGTTCAGGTGTTTTTTTTGCCGCCATTACCCCCGCTATACGTGAAATAGAAAAAACGTCTCCCTTTGGAAGTAATCCGTCAGTAATGAGTTCAAGTGTCTCTTGCGACATTGATACATAAGCCTCAGCAACCGCTTCTCTTCTGCTTTCATGTTTTTCCCCTATATCAACCATTTTTGCTTTCCCTTCCTTACCTATGTGAGTCAAACGGGGTTTCTCAGTCATTCTTAGACCTCCTAAAGAGTTTTCCTGTCTTCCAAATTATCCACCAATTCTCGACATATGGTCATGAACATAAGCGCCAACTTCGGGTTTGAGATTCCGTTCTTTCATCTTCCGCTCGAGTTCCTTCCGAATTACATCACGAATAGTTTCGACCTTTGCCCCTCCCCTTATCATACTTTTTATATCAACTCCATTTTCATCGAAAAGGCAGGTCTTGAGCCTTCCATCCGCGGTGACCCTTAGTCTGTTACACGTATCGCAGATATGACAACTCACAGGAGAGATCAAACCAATTGTTCCAGGAGCGCCCCTTATCCTGTAATACTTTGCAGGTCCCCATCCCTTTTCGAAATTGATAGGCTCAACTTTAGCGAAACTCTGAATTCTTTCGAGCACCACGCTCGATGGAATGTAATACGAGCCCTTCTCCCTGAAATATGGCATGTACTCTATGAAACGAACGTGAACCGGCATCTCAAGAGCAAGTTTTACAAATGGAAGAGGGTCATCATTGATTCCAGCAAGAACAACCACGTTGATTTTCACCGGTTTCAAACCGACCTCGATTGCTTTTTTTATTCCAAGAAGCGGACGTGAAATATCACCAACTCTGGTTATCATGCGGTAAGTATCCGGATCAAGCGAATCGAGGCTCACATTTACTCTGTTTACACCCGATTTTTTTAGTTCCGTCGCAAATTCCGCAAGAAGCACTCCATTCGTAGTAAGAGTCACACGAACCTTTGAGGAGAGAGAATCGAGTTTCTTCAAGAACTCGGTAGCACCCTTCCTTACAAGAGGCTCCCCTCCAGTAACCCTGATTTTCCTTATTCCATTCTTTACGGCTACATCTGTGAAAAAAAGGAGCTCCTCGTAAGTGATTATGTCCTCATGCTTAAGAGGCGGAACACCTTTTTCTGGCATGCAATAGGTGCATCTCAAGTTACATCTATCGGTGATGGATAACCTCAGATAATCAACGCGCCTCTTCACCTGGCTTTTCTCATCTTCCATCCATCTATTCCTTTTTTTCGCAGATCACCATCAAAGGTCAATCGGAATAAACTCACCCGCCTGCTCTAAGTCATAACCACCCAGTCTATCAACCTCATTCTTGAACTCCTCACCTTTTATCTCACGACGTATGAGGTTGAAAGCCTCTGTCTCAGTGAAGGAGCGACGACCGAGCAAATCGTACCTCTCCTTTGAAACCGGAACAAAATCGAGACTAAGAGCCTTTGCAGATGCCATCGTCCCGAGCCCCGCATCCGCCGAATCGCTTTCAACAGCAGCAGCAACAGCCATGTGAGTGAAAACCTCCCTCTCATATCCATTTATAGATGACGGCTTGATATTTTCCTTGAACAAGAGATAATCGAGAAGAATTCTCGTGCCGCTGCCACGCTGCCTGTTTATGAAAGACAGACCTTTCCCGGCAATATCTTTCAGGCTGTTGATATTCTTCGGATTTCCCTCTTTCACGATCAAACCCTGTGTCCTCCAGCAAAGGTTCATCAGAAAAAGCCGCTCGCTTGTTTGTTTCTCTTTTATGTAAGGAACGTTGAATTCGCCGCTTTTCGGGTCAAAAAGATGTATCCCCCCCATGTGGGCATAGCCGTCGATAACCGCGGCAATTCCACCAGCACTTCCAACGTTAACGGCAGAAAAAACAAGCCCATAATTGCGAAAAAGGAGACTTGAAAGAATGTCGAGGCCGTGGTCGTTGCTTCCAATCACCAAGACAACCCTTTCCGGATCAAACTGCTCGCCTTTCAGAAAAACCTCAACTTCATCCAGGCGCTCAATCCCTTCACAGCCTCTTTTGACGCGTATATATCCATCAGAGCGGACAAGTGACATCGATATGCCAGAACCCCTCGAAAGCGGAACGGCTATCAACTCCCCGGAAACCTCCCCAACCTTCACGCCGATGAACTCATCGAAACCAGAACGCGAGGAAATTCTTCTTGCCACCTTTGCCCTTATTACCTTTTCCTTTTCTCTTCTCCTCCCAAGAAATTCGCGGAGCAAAGGCTTTAAGAATTCCTCGGCAGCACGCCAGTTCGCAACCGGGAAACCTGGCAGCCCGAGGACAGGTTTTCCACAGGCAACACCAAGAATGACGGGTTTGCCTGGCTTCATAGCAACCCCATGAATAGAAACTTTGCCAAACTCCTCAATTATTTTCTTTGTGAAATCTTCCCTTCCAGCGGAAGTTCCCGCATTGATTATAACCGCGTCCGAACTTTCCAGCGCATTTTCAACAGCCCTCCTGATCTCATCCCAGTCATCCGGAACCAGTTTATTTCTCAATGGAAATCCGCCAAGGTGCTCAACCAAAGATAGGAGCGCCCATGAATTGCTCTCAATCACCTTTCCCTGCTCGAGCAAACATAGGTTCTCAACGAGTTCGGTCCCGGTTGGAATAATTGCAACAATCGGCTTCCGCCTCACTGGAATTTTTTCAAGCCCCGAATTCAGAAGAGCTCCAACATCCTGTGCCCTTACCTGATGTCCTCCTGGAAGAACCATTTCGCCGCGCGTAATGTCCTCACCAATTGGTCTTATGTTCTGCCACGGAACAGCGGGCTTGATTATCTCTATTGAGCCACTCTCCAGTTCATTGACATCCTCAATCATTATGACAGCGTCAAACTCGGGGGGGACAGGCTCGCCAGTGTCGATATATTGAGCATTTCGCCCCAATTCAAAAACAGCCGGATTATCCTCGCTTGCCCCGAATGTCTCTTTTGCGCGGACCGCAACCCCATCCATCGCGGAGGAATTGAATGGAGGAGAGGAAATCAAGGCAAAAAGAGATTCTGCAGTTATTCTCCCCACGGAGTTCCTTACATCCACAAACTCGGACTCGGTGGGAAAACACACACCTTCAAGCCTGCAAAGTGAAAGCCATCTGGAAAGCGCCTCTTCAAGGGGCGTATTTTCAAGAAAGATATTTCTACGCACAACCGCTCTCCTCAATCAATCAATTCAACAATAACTTTTTGACCTTTTTCAATTCCTTCAGATTCCTCCTTGATACGAACGAGCCCCACAGCCTTGGACAAAGTTCCTATGAGATTTGACTTCCCCGTAACCGGCTCCGCGTAAAGTCCTCCGTCTTCCCTTAAGTAAACAGGCACGAATTCCATTCTTCCGGTAATAGAAGAAATAGATTTTGTTATCACCGCCTCCACAGTCCTGGGAGGAAGTAGAAATGATTGATTTTCTCCTCTAAGTCTCAAAAGTACGGGCTTCACAAGCTCCCTCAGTACAATGAGAGCAGATGAAGGGTTCCCTGGAAGTCCGAATGCTGGCTTACCATCACAAATCGCGGCAATCGTCGGTTTTCCGGGTTTCAGTTTGAGACCGTGAACGAGGATTCCTGGCTTGCCGAGCCTGGAAATAACCGTAGATGTTTCATCTTTCATTCCCATGGAACTCCCGCCACTTATGAGGAGAACATCGCATGACGAAAGGGCAATTTCCGCAACTGTAAGAATTTTCTCGAGTTTATCCTCCACTATTCCAAAATGCTCAGACTCGCAACCATAGAACTCAACCTGAGCACAGAGAGCAGGCGTGTTGATATCCCTTATCTGCCCCACACCAGGCTCCTCTTCAGGCGGAACAATTTCATCGCCTGTGGCAATGACGCCTACCCGTGGTTTCGAATAAACCTCCACCTCTGTTACGCCAAGCCCCGCCATTGCGCCAATGTGTGAGGGGTTGAGCGCTGTTCCGCGACTTATCAAAAGCTCTCCGCAAGAAACATCCCCATCGGCACGTACTATGTTCTCCCCAGGAGCAACTCCGCGTTTTACATCAAGCATTCCCCGAGAAAGTTCCGTATCCTCAACCATAACAACCGCATCAGCGCCATCAGGAATCATGCCGCCTGTGAATACTCTCATGGCTTTGCCTGACTCAACCGATCTGGTGGGCATGCTTCCCATTGGAACTTCCCCGAAAAGTTCGAGGGGAACCGGCTGAGACTCCCCTGCTCCAACCACATCCGAAGAGCAGACCGCAAATCCATCCATCGCCGAACGCTCAAAACCAGGAAGATCTCTCTGGGCAATCAAGTCCCTTGCAAGAACTCTCTTCAAAGACTCCGAAAGCGAAACCTTCTCGGTTCTTGGTTCGAAATCTTTGAGTTCCGAAAAAATCAAATCAAGCGCTTCGGAAACCCCGATAAGTGAAAGGAAACTTTCTGGCATAGACACTCACCTTCTATTCTCTCTTAGTTCCTCTTTAGTTGTTGAATCTTCGCATTCCAGCACGTGAATCGCTGTTGCCTTGAAACTCGCGTATAGATTTTTTCCGGGTTTCATCCCTAATTCCTCAACAGAGCGCTTTGTGATTAGAGAAACAAGTGTAAAGGGGCAATCGAGAAAAACCCTGGTTGAGCTTCCCTGAAAATCAATCTCATTTACAATTCCCGACACACAATTCCTGCTGCTCGAGTTGTGCCTGCTCTTCTCTGTCAAAAGTGTTATATCCTCCGGTCTCAAACCAAGTGTAACTCTTTGCGGGGGTTTGAGTGATTCCGCAACTTCAATCTGAACACCACCTACATCAACAATGCTCAATCCTTCTTTTGATTCCAAAACAATTCCCTCTAAGAGATTCTCAAAACCAACGAATTGCGCCACGAATTTGTTCCTTGGCTTGAAAAAAATCTCACTCGTTCTACCGACCTGCTCTATTCTCCCCTTATCGAGTATGGCAATGCGGCTTCCCATTCTCGCCGCCTCAAACTGGTCATGGGTCACAAATATGGCAGTAATATTCTTCTTGCGAAAGAGCCTCCTCACATCTTCCTGCAACTTCAATCTCAAGAGAGTATCAAGGTTCGCAAAGGGCTCATCTAAAAGGAGTAATTCCGGCTTCAAAACAAGAGCGCGAGCAAGAGCAACACGCTGTGCCTCACCGCCGGACAGAGTACGCGCATTTCTTTTCTCAAAACCTTGAAGACCAACGAGGTTTAGAACATCAGAGACTTCCGCCAAGCGCTCACTTAAAGGAACACGCCTTACTTTCAATCCATAGGCAACATTATCAAAGACACTTCCTCTGAACAGCATGGGATCCTGAAAAATCATAGTCATTCTTCTTGACGTCTCAATACGCTCTTTTCCTTTCAGATTTTGAATCTCTTCCCCGAAGAAAAAAACTCTTCCCCTGGTGGGAGCTTCAAGCAGATTCAAAATCCTTAGCAAAACGCTTTTGCCCGCACCACTTGGACCAAGGACAACAAGAACCTCTCCCGTTTTTACAATAAGCGAACCAATATCGAGAACAACTCTTTCGCCATAACTTTTCAAAAGATTTTCAACACGAACGGCGGGAATCTCTTGCTCACCCATGGATATAAGCTCCCGTAACACCCTCGCTTTCAACTATGTCTCTTTCCTTTGTTGTCTGAAGTCGCGTGAAAAGAATATTTACTACTACGGCAATGAGTATAAGGACGAGACCCTCGGCAAGCGCGATGTCATAGTTCCCGATTCTCGTGCTCAAGACGATATCAGTCGTAAGCATGCGCGTACTTCCCTTTATGTTCCCTCCAACCATCATGATCGCGCCCACCTCGGAAACGACACCACCAAATCCGCCAATGAGGGCAGCGACAACGCCAGAGCGCGCCTCACGAATTTTCATCAAAATCGCCTGAAATCTCGTGGCTCCCAGACTCTTCGCCTGCATGCCAATGCGACTGTCGAGCTCCTCGAGAGAAGCGTTCGTGAATCCGGCAATAATGGGCGCAGAAAGCACTACCTGAACAAGAATGAGCGCCGGAACTGTATATAAGAGATTCAGGAAGCCAAATGGTCCACTCCTCGAAAAAAGCAGGACAAAGAATACGCCCGCAACAACTGGAGGAAGACCCATGAAAGTATGGACTATTATCAATAGAGCTTTTTTTCCGGGAAACCTGAATTCAGCCAAAGCCATCCCGATTGGAATTCCAACAATCGCTCCAAACGCGGTAGCGGTCATGTTGACAAGAAGAGTAATGCCGAGAATTCCATAGAACTCGGGATCGAGCCTTATTATGAGTAAGAATGCTTCCTTAAAAGCCCTTAATATACTTTCCAGTTTTTCCTACCGCAACGCTTACAATTTGAGGCCGCCAAGTCCACGAGTTTGCTCCTTGGCACATGGGTGAAAAAGTTGAAATCCTTCTTTTTCGTATTTGCCGATGAGCTCCTGACCCTTTTCACCCGTAACGAACCAGGCGAACTCTCCTGCCCCCTCCGTATTGAGTTTGAGATCTGGAAATTCTTTGGGATTTACAACTATTACACTATACGGATTTACGAGAGATTTATCTTTCTCGACAAGAATCTTGAGTTTAAGGGATTCACGCATGAAAATGAATGTCGCCCTGTCGCTTAGAGTGTAGCCCTGCTTTTCGGATGTCATCGCAAGAACTTCTCCCATTCCCTGTCCTGCCTCAACATACCAGGGCTTTCCATGGGGGTCTATTCCCGCTTCCTTCCACAGAGATAGTTCTTTCTTGTTGGTTCCCGAATCATCGGCGCGGCTCACGAATGTTACTCCCCTTAAGGCAATCTTTTTGAACGCTTCCACAGCATTCGTTCCTCCCTTTATATTAGCAGTGTCGCTCTTGGGTCCAACTATGACAAAGTCATTCCACATGATCTCAACCCTTTCCAGTCCATATCCTTTCTTTACGAATTCCTCCTCTGAGGACTTCGCGTGAACAAGAAGAGCATCAGCATCGCCTTTCTCGCCCATCTTGAGAGCCTCGCCAGTCCCTACTGCAATAGTTCTTACTTTCACGTTGCAATCCTTTTCAAAGGCCGGTAGCAAAACATCCAGCAAGCCAGAATCCTGGACACTGGTCGTAGTGGCAAGAATAAGATTGCCCGGCTCTCCGCAACCAAAAAAAGAAGCGGAGAAAGGAATAGGAGAATAGCAAGAACAAAAACTGAACTCGACCTTTGCACTCTCTTTATTTTATACATCCCTCCTCCTTCAAATGACAAAAGAAAATCTACATTTTCTCAATGAAACTGACCACAATATAGAGCGCTCTTTCGGAGGTGGTCTTCTATCAAAAGTGCAGTAATTTCTTTGATTCAAACATAAAAAACCCGCCGTGCAAAAAGGCAGGTTTATCATCTTACCTCTCCTTTCCAAACACGGGAGGCACAACCGTTTCCAGTTGCACCCCATCGCCCTCGCGCCATTGCAGATGCTTTAGGCGCTTCAGGTCGGAGATATTTTCGTTAAACTAACAAAAACATGGAAAAATGTCAACAAACAAATCAAAGCGGGATCAGGTCTTGCAATGACACATTTTCAATCCTTTTCTGCCCTTCCGCTTATTGAACAATCGCCAAGGGCAGCGTTTCCCACAATTATTTTTTCGAATTGACTTGCTCATTCCTTGTTTAGGAGAAACGGAAGCGGTTTGATCTACAAATCGAAAACGAAACATCAAACCCCGGATTATCGATATGTAGAGTAAAGCCCTATCACTTGTTGAGTAAACGGAATAATCGACAAAGGATTGGACTGGAGTGAAATGGGAACTATTTCAAGAGATGGCTATGGCTCGCCCTTGAAGAGAAACCTATTCTACATCTATGAAAAGATGGGTTAGCCTCTTGGAAAGTTTCAACCCCTGAAAGCACTGCATGGAAGTAGGCTGCGTAAGAAAAGCACTTTTGACCTCATGGACTTTTTTGCCCCCACTTTCCTTTCAATCAGGCAACAGAACCCTCGAAATGCACGATGCAAGACTACGTTCTTCTCTTTTGGGCTGCTTTCAGCAAAGCAGACGACCGTGCTGGTTCACTAAAATGTGTCATTGCAAGACCTGACCCCATTATCGGGGGTGACCCCATTATCGGGGGCGCACTGGCTGGGGGGGTGCCTGAACCCTTATCGGCCAGGGGCGAAAAGAAATCAGAAAGGCTACGGCAGCCGCTATCGAAAAAACTATTAGCCAGTCCTTGGTGGGAAATTCATGCACAAAAGTCTCGAGCGCATTCTTGAAATTCTCAATTGTTGGAATGTTGATAATCCTTATGGCCGGGAACCAGACGGTAAGCATATACATAAGTATCCTGCCCGCACTAACGAAAATCATGGAAAGACCAAGAGCAATCCCTCCAAGGACAAAATTGAAGTGTCTTCCAGAACCAAGAACCACCGCAACGCCAACCACTATGCCAAGTGCCCAGCCGGTAATACCATATTCTTTATGTGTCCACCATGCTATGCCCGCATAAGCACCGGAGCAAAGCGCGCCAGCGAGGGCTCCGTACAAAACCGATTTCAAATAAGACGGCTCGGGCGTTATTTCACCATCATACTCATCGGGCATCTGCATTGATACTATACCCTCACCGGGGATTCTCCTCTTTTTTCTTGGCGCATGCTTTCGTCTTGCTTCAACCCCCTCAAAAGGCTGTGTTGTGGGGAAACCTTCGGCGGTCAATACCGCCTTCTCTCTCATATCAACAGGAACCGCTCTTCTCTTTTCGCTTTCCGGAATAACCGGGGGGGCCTTCATAGGTGTTTCCCCAACTATTGCCGCTTGAGGGTGCTCCTTTGCAGACCTCCTTGCTCTTCTCCTGCCACCTTCAAGGTCGCCCCAGAACATGTCGGCTTCGAGGCTTTTTTCGGGAACACTTTCCATGGGTTTGGTTTCTTTCACAACAGGAACAGTTCCAGAAGGCTTCTCTATTGGCTTTCTTAAAGCCTTTTTCTCGACCTTCTTTTTCGCCTCTTCTTTGACCCCCGATGCATTTTCCTTCTTAGGCTTTTCCCTCACAACCATCCGGGCGGCAATTTTTTCAAGTTCAAGCCTGTGGCATTCGGGGCAGTAGTTGGTGTCACGTGTTTCTATCACGCACTTCCTGCAGAAGTTCGCACCGCACGCCAAGCACGTAAGTTCAGCCTCGTTACCTGGATGCCATTTGCATTCCAATTTCTATCCCCTTCACGAAAAGGCGCTATTCGATAGATGCTATCTATTATAAGACATTTCCAATTCGCAAACCGTTGAAACGACACAGATACATACTCTCACCTCACCGCCGGAGAGCATGTTCTCCCACCACTTCTATCGAGTAAACTGCAAACTCGACCAAAATTGGGCTTTGAAGAATTTCACGGCAACAGAAATCTATACCGGATAAGAAAGACTTTGCGCCAAGGAATCAAAATGTGTTATTGCAAGACCTGACCCCATACGCTCAAGGGTAAGGCTCGACAGCCGCACTTTTGAAAACACCGTAGCAGTCCGCCCGGTCAATTGGGAATTGTTTTTCGATCAAGGTTTTGAATGTAACCCACCTCAACGCGCTTGCCGGATTGCTACCGGATGTATTCATGTTGAGCTGATCTACAAGCTTATGTAGGGCACCCAAACCGGGTTCGGTTCCAAGGGCAATCATCATCTGGCGAGAAGCTTCAAGTGCCTCGGGCGTTTTCATAGCATCTGCGATATTCTGCATTGCAGTGGGGTTATTCGCAAGCAGGTTAACAATTGACATCACAAAGTTTCTTCCGTTAGTCGATTCAAGTATCGATGCAGTAGCCGCAGGATCCCCCTTGCCCATCAAATCACCTATGAAATCGGGGCAAGAGTTAACAATATTTGCGACTAATTGCGGGTCAATTCCGCCCTCCGCAACCGGTTTTACCAGGTCATATAACATTCCCTTGGGCCCGCCGGGTTCATAGCTCTTCTTGGTTGCCCTATTCATCGCTTCGTTCAGGGCACCAGCATCGAGATTTGCAATCAGGTTTGTGATAAACGTCTGGTTGTTGTTGATAATCGAGACGACAAGGTTTGTGCTTATGCCAAAATCCGGGTCCATTAGTGCCTTCGTAAAATACTTCGTTGCCTCAGGCGATAAAGCCATCTGAGCCGGGTCCATGTTCTTGATTACGCCAGAAATAAGCGCTTCTCCAGCATCCGTATTTATGGCGTTGCATAGAACAACGGGATTAAGGTTTGAAAGAAGCCCATCGATGAATGCTCCATTGTTATTCACAATATATGCAACAGCCTTAGGGTCAAGAGCCTTCATCATCTTATCGGTGTTTTTCGGGTCTTGGGCGTTTACCACATTTGCTATGACCTTCGGATTGAGGAATGAGATGAGATTCGTGACAAACTCAATGTTGTTGTTAATGGCAACGGCAGTCCCGCTTGGGTCGAGTTTACCCATGAGTCTTGTAATGAATGTCTCATTGTTGTTAACCACACCCGCAATTACCTGAGGATTAAGCTTCGAAACCACATTTATCATGAAACTCGGGTCGCCATTCATACTTGAAGCCAGAGCATCGGCATCCAGTTTCCCTATCAACTTCGTGATAAACGCTCCATTGGCATTCACAACTCCAGCGATAACCGCCGGGTCGAGCCTTGCTAACATTCTGCTTGTCCACTCCCAGTTCTTGGCGCTCATCTCGTTTATTTTGTCTATATCGAGATACTTGAGAACACCCTTCAAGAATCCTGGATTTGCGTTTATTGCAACAGCAGTTCCAGCCATACTCATGTTTCCCATCAAGCCCGACAGGAAAGCGCCATTTGCATTTACCGCATTTGCAATAGGCGTCGGATCAAGTTTTGCAAGGACCTGACACATCATCTCGGTATTGCTTGAAACTGCCCGTATGAGATCCGTGGAAAGATAACCGACAAGCGAACTTATGAATGGAGCCGAATTGTTCAATATGCCCGCTATAACCCCGGGATCCAAATAACCTATCAACTTGGTCGTAAAATCGCTCGTTGTTCCTGTATTTTTCGCAAGTCCTGCAGGGTCCATCTTCGATATCAATCTCGTGAGAAATGCCTGATTGCTCCCGATTGTAGCAATGAACTCCGGACTTATGTTCATTGCGACATCGTATGTAAATTTATTTGTTTCAGGAGTTGACATCGAGAGCTGGTCGGGGTCCATATAGGACACAAGTTTCGTCAAAAACGCCTGATTTCCGTTTACCACTCCTGCAATAACTGACGGGTCGAGATAACCCATAAGGTCCCGAATCATGTTCACATTACTTGCCATTCCAGCGCTCATACCTTCAGCGTCGATTTTTCCAAGGAGTTCAGTTATCCATGCTCCGTTGTTGTTGACAACCCCCGCTATTGTATCCGGACTCAGATATCCAACAAGCTCACTTGTAAATGTCGGGTCTGCATTCATGGCCTCAGCGGTAGTCGCGGGATCCGTATATCGAACAACCTCAACGAGGAAATCTCCATTTGCGTTTATCGCATCCGCGATAACTTTTGCGTTGAGATTTCCCACCAGAGAAGCGATGAAAGGCCCTGCCTTGTTTACGATTTCCGCGGTGATTTTCGGGTCCCCATTAGCCATCATTTCGTTTATGAACTTCTCGTTTTTATTTACAGCCTCAGCAATTACCTTTCCATCGATGTAGCCCAGTAAATCCGAAATCCATTCGGGATTCTCGTTTACCGCGATTGCAGTTCCCTTGGGGTCTGAATACTTCATTACCTCATTTATGAACTCAGGGTTATCATTTATCGCCTCGGCAACCGCCTTGACATCAAGAGAGCGAAGCATTGCAGCGGTTCCCTTGGGATTGCTGCTCATCTTTCCAATCATCTTACCAAGAGGGCTTCGGGTTGGAATGAAACCAACAGCGCCAACTGCCGCAAGTGCAACAACTACAATTAAGACCACCGCATTTACCAATGTTTGAATGCCCTTGTTATAGATCATCTTTTAAGCTCCTGTGAACTTGTCAGTTCAATCCCTCCAAATCAAAACGGACCCACTGGCTGACCAGCTGTCGTGCAAAGTCGAGCATCAACAATCTGGGTCCACCCCTCAATGTTAATCAAGCCCAAAAGCTGCAGCTGGCCAAAACTCCATATCTTCGTTATTGCATTGTCCTCGTGATGCCCGGTAGGTCCATGTATTACTTCCACTATGGTTTGTGGTGATATTCCGCCCGCGTTTTTGTTCAATAGCCCACTGATGAAGTTCCCGCTTTGTTCAAGTATGGGCGCTGTTCCATCCGGGTCCATACTTGCCATCAATGAACTTATGAAGTTTGTGATATCGGGTGCATCTTCAAGAATAGTCATGAGAATATTTGGGTCTATCCCTTGAGGAGGCGGAGCGAGCATCGCTTCCATCATTTCAGGATGCGCCCCCATCGCTTGAGCAAGAACATCGGTATCAAGATAACCAAGAAGTTTCTGAATCATCGGGATAACAGCCGGATTGTTGTTGAGGGTATCGGTGATGTCCGCGGTGTTTGAAAGCTCTGACATCTTAGCGATGAAATCTCCATTTAGATTTATTGCGTTGGCTATGACAGCGGGATTCATATGACTCACCAAGTTTGAAATCCAGGTTGCGTTCGTATTCAATAGGTCTGCTATCATGTACGGGTCAAGGGCACCAGGTTGCAAGAGGCGCTCAACAAAATCGGTGTCGCTCATCTCAATTGAATTCGGATCTATACTTGCTATTACGCCCGTCAGAAATGCCTGATTGTTGTTTATTGCATAGGTTACTGTTTCTGGCTTTATCTCATGTAACAGACTGGTAATGAACTCCTTGTTCTCATTGATCATCTTTGCGGTTCCCTTTGGGTCCATTTTGTTCATCAGGTTCGTTATGAATGTCTGATTAGCGTTAACAACGCTTGCAATTACCGCCGGATCAAGATATTTGAGCATATCGCTCATCATTTGCGGGTTTGCATTCACCGCGTTGGCAATAACAGTAGTGTTCAGGTTCTTGACCAGATTTGTAATGAATGTTCCATTGGAGTTTACAACCCCGGCTATTACCGATGGATAAAGATACTTTGTTATATCAGATGCTGATCCAGTACTCGAATTCACCACAGCGGCAATGACAGCAGGGTCGAGCTTACTCACAAGAGCAGTCAAGAAATTACCCGACTGGTTGACGCTTTTTGCAGTTGCATCGACGGACATGAGCGGCATCATCTCTCCAATCCAGTTAGTATTAGAATTTACTATTCCCGCTATGACCTTTGGGTCAAGCGCCGCAAGAGTTCCAGCCATCAAGTTACTCGTCGCATTCATCGCATTTGCTATCGCAACCGGATTGAGACGCGCTATGACATCGGTCAAGAATTTCTCATTCTTCAAAACGGTTACCATCATGTCGGGGTCAGCGTTCCCGCTTGCGGCAACTATGAAATCGATGTTGTTGTTCAAAACGCTCGCAATAACTGTCGGGTCGAGTGAGTTTATCAAGCCAACCGCAAATCCCCCGATTTGATTCACGAGCCCTCCTATTGAAGCAGGAGAAAGCTTTTCCATCAACTTCGATGTTGAGGAAGTGTTGTTTACGACGGCGCTCAAAAGCTCAGGGGAAATATTTTCAAGCACGCCGCTAACGGTATTCGCGCTTCTATTTACTATTCCCGCTATCACAACAGGGTCGAGTTTCTTTATCAAATTGATGCTCATCTGGGGGTCCTGGCTTGTTGCTCTTGCGATAATCTCTGGATTCAGTTTCCCCAATAGTTCAGTTATGAAGGGACCATTCTGGTTGACGATATCGGCAATCACATCGAGATTAATGTAGTTTATTACCTCTGAACTTGCGCTGGTATTGGAGTTCATCAGGTTCGCTAAAACATCCGTTGATATAAGACCTACCGTCTCGCTGAGGAAAGCCTCGTTTCCGTTTACTGCGTCAGCAATTACCTTCGGGTCTATGTATGAGGTGACCTTATTCATGAACTCCGTATTGCCCACACCGCTTGTCGCTAATTTTTTCGCGTCAAGCTCACCAATCAGTTCTGTAATGAACTTCCCGTTGGCATTTACCGCTCCGGCAATTACCTTCGGGTTCAAGTAATTGAGAAGCTCAACGACGAAATCCGTATTCGCATCCATGCCCTCACTCATTGCGGAGGGGTCCATATAACTTATGAGCTCTGTAATCCACTTGCCATTCTTGTTTATAGCATCAGCAATAACTTTCGGGTCGAGAGCGGAAAGGGTTTTCGACATCATCGTCGGGTCCGCATTCATCGCGTTGGCAAGAACCTTCGGGTCAAGCTGCGAAAGTAAGCCGGATATCAAACCTTTCTGGCTTGCCATCTTTCCCATCAGCACGCTCAGAGGTGGATTCGAACTGGGTATCATCATGGTCACGCCCAAAATGAGCGATAGCAATAATGCCATAATTATTACTATATTTATAAGCCCTTGAACTCCTCTTGAAAGTAACATCCGAGTTTCCTCCGGTTATCCCTTCCTCCTGTCTTCCTCCTGTTAAAGTTTCCTCTAAAAACCTGGTGGCTTAGCCGTCGAAGAGTACTTCGTCCACAGATTCTCATCCATAGTAACCCACCCAATAAAAGTGTGAGCTTTTGCCGTCGTCGTAAGGCGCAAATTCTTCATTAGGGTTGGGTCATCCTCGAGCGTCGAGCACAGTACAATCGGGTCAAGTTTGGCAAGCAATTCGGGCAGAAGCTGCTGGTTCGAGTTTATTGCATCGGCAATTACCCGCGGATCGAGATTCGCAAGCAACCGACCTGTCATCTCGGGATGCTTCCCCATCGCCTCAGCAAGAACAGCCGGGTCGAGGTAACCCGGACTTATAAGCGTTTTAATCAAATCCATGGTATTAGGTTGGTTAATAAGATCAGCCGTAATGCTCGGGTCACTGGTTCCCATGAACTCGGCAATGAAACTCCCGTTCGCGTTTATCGCATTTGCTACCACCTGAAGTGCGCTTGGATTAGCATCGAGCGCGGCAATTATCCTCCCCACAAAATCATTCGACCCCTGCTCGAGATGAAGTTCATGCTGCACATCCACCATTGCCTGTACATCGGTGCTTGCTATCATCTCACGAATAAACCCGGGATTTTCGTTTACAGCAGATGCAATCCTTTCGGGGTCGAGCCCTGAAATCAAATTCGAAAGGAATGCTTCGTTGTTGTTTACTGCCTCACCTATGACCTCGGCATCGAGGTTGTTCATCAAAGCAGTTGTGAAAGCGGTTGCTTCCTCACTTGCCCTGGTAAGAACAGCCGGGTCAAGGTATTTGATGACATTCTTCAAGAAAACCTTGTTCGCGTTTACCGCGGACGCTATCGCTGCCGGCGATAAGTATGGAAGCATCTTTGAGGTTGAATCGGGATTCGCGTTCATTGCGTTTGCAATTACCTGAGCGTTGAGATATTTCAAAAGATTTTTTATGAACGTCGCGTTCGAGTTTATTATTGCCGCTGTAGTTGATGGGTCTCCTTTGCTCATTACTTTCGAAATGAATGGTCCATTCGAGTTTATGACACTTGCAAGCATGGCTGGATTCAGTTTCCCAACAAGAGCGGTTATGAAGGGTCCATTCTTGTTTACTATTTTCGCGGTAACTTGGGGGTCGCTCTTCGACATCATCTTCTTCAAGAACTCGCCTGAATCGTTTACCACGCCAGCAATAACACTCGAGTCGAGATTGTCGAGAAGTTCCTTTGTCGAGTTTGGATTCGCACTCATTGCATCCGCAATCACCTTCGGATTCAGTTTTGGCAATAGGGAATTTATAAACGCGACATTCCGGTTGAGAATTGTTGCCGTTGCGGCAGGGTCCCCGGCACTCATAACTTTTATGAGGAATTCCTGATTGTTGACTATCGATGCGACAAGGTCTGGCGATATTCCGCCAACAACCGCATAAACGAAATCCTCCTGTTGTTTGTCCATTGGCTTGGTCAGCTCAGCCGGGTCGAGATTCCTCACAAGTTCAGTCATGAACGCACCGTTTGCATTGAGCGCGCCGGCAATCGCAGCCGGGTTGAGCGCGCCAATTACCTTGAGCATGAATCCCTGGTTGTTTATGATATCCGCCATCACTGTCGGGTCTGCCGAGTTCACTACCTGAACGATAGTACTCACATTTCCATTTATTATCCCTGCTATCACATTAACATTGAGATGAGAAACAAGCCTTGCTATCCAGTCTCCATTCGCATTCACCGCGTTCGCGATAGGAGTCGGATCTGAGCTTCGCATCATTGCCATCAGGAAAGCTTCGTTCGAATTCACTACATTCGCTATCACGGTTGGATCAAGCCTTCCCAATAGAGCGCCAATGAATGGACCATTGTTATTGACAATATATGCTGTTATCTTGGGGTCTGAATACTGCATCATCGCCTGAAGGAATGGACCGTTTTCATTCACAACATCAGCAACAACAACAGGCGATATGTAGGAGATTAGATCAGTAATGAATTTGCCGTTCTCGTTTACTATATAGGCAATCACCTGTGGGTCGAGATATTTCATCAGGTCATTGCTCATTTCGGGATTTGCTGTTATTATCTCTGCAAGCATGGCTGGGTCGAGATTCCTGATAATATCTGCTATGAGTTTTCCATTTTTGTTTATCGGATAAGCCAAAGCTTTCGGCTCAAGCAGAGAAATAAGCTTCGTGCTCATCTCTGGATTCGCACCCATCGCATCAGCAATAACCTTTGCAGGAAGTGCGGAAATCAGTTCAGAAATAAATTCGGGGTTTTCATTCAGTGCCTTCGCCGTTGCCTTCGGATCTCCGCTTGTCATAATTCCCTCGAGGAGATATCTGTGATTCGCGATTTCTCCGATCATTTTTCCCAAAGGAGTTTTATCTACCGGAACAATCGCGAATCCAGCAAATAGAATGGTGAAAAGAAGTCCTATTATCACCACAACATTCACAAGTGTCTGAAGGTGTGGACCAAGTAGAAAGCCCCCTCCTGGTTGCGGCGCCCGTGCCTTTGCCCTGACCTGAGTAATTTCCGGCCTCGGAGCAACTTTGGGTGCAATCTGAACTTTTGCTTCGGCGCCAAGAGCGAGTACTTTCTGCCTGTACTCCTGCCTTGCGCGTGCCTGCATCGAAGGATGTTCGACAGAACTTATAGTTAGCGCTGTCTTGAGGATGAACTCTACCTCCGCTCTATCCTTTTGCTTAGCAAGGAGACTCTCGAGCTTTGTTCTATCCTTCGAAACTGCATCAAGAAGCTTATCAATCAGGTTGGCTGAACTATTGTCATCCAAGCTAACCACTTCCTACCTCTCCACAAGCAAACCCAAAAAATTATCGCTCGAATAATAATAACGATTTTGACTCTCAAAGGATACTGGTTTTCCTCAAAAAAGCGTGAAATTCACATGGGTAAATGGAACCGGCACGAAGTGAAATCAGAGGAAACTTGAAGGACTCGACTGGGAAAGTATTCTGTTTAGGGCAAAAAGACCTCTTTTCTGAGTGGATTTGACTGCACCAACTGATACACCCATAATCTCTGCAATCTGAGCGTTAGAAAGATTATCGATAAACTTGAGAACTATTACTTCGCGCTGGTTGTGAGTGAGTCTTTGAAGGGCAAGATAGAGTCTTTCACTATCGAGGTCTGCCATTGCAGTTTCCATTGGATTGCCTTTCGCAGCAGGAGTAGGCGACTGCTCGTCAATAGGAACATTCTCCCTTCTTGACTCACTTCTGAAAAAATCAACAGCGAGATTGTGCGCAATTCTGAAAAGCCATGACGAAAATGATACATCACGAGTCTCGTAGTATTGAATATTCTCGAACGCTTTCAAGAAGGTCTGTCCTGTAAGGTCCTGTGCGTCATTCTGATTTCCAACCTTGTAATAAATATATCTGAATATCTGATCAACATATTCATCGTAAAGCTCCCCAAATGCCTCCGGGTCGCGTTCTTTTGCTCTCTTCACAAGGTTTTGAATAGCGCTCTCTCTGGACATACATGCTCCGTTCTACGAAAAAACTTATGCCCCTCCTGTCAGTCTATTTAACTTAAGTAAAAAAGCGTTAACCGAAGTATACTATACTTAAAAAAATTTTCAAATTTTTTTGTCAACACAAATGAATGGCACTCCCAATAAGCTGCAAATAGTTCGCAACGGATGATACTCAAAAGTGTCAAATTTGAATATCACCCGACAAGAGCAGCTTTTACCTTAGAAAGGAGCTTGTTCCTTCCTCACGAAACGAAGCCCATTGCTTTCCTCACCAGAGAGGAAACCCTATCACGTCATGCCCACCAGTCCAGCCATAGAAATCAAAATACATCGGTCGTTCGACGATTATTCCTTTATTATCTTCCCCGAGCGCAACCACTTTGGCGCCAGCATCCTTGCCCCAGCCAATAGAACCGTTCACATCAACCGTCACTCTTGCGTGACCGGGCACAGCTAATTTCTGCTCCTTGTTCTCCCCACCGGTCAGCATGTAGGTTATTCTTACCTCGGCTTCCTTGTCACCCGGGTTCTGGATACTCAACCATTCCTGGAATCCTTGCATAGTTGTTCCCTCTGCAAAGTACCACTGAGAAGCAGTTGAATTTGCACCTATTACATCATGCCCCCCGGTTATGCCAACATAATCGAAGTAAATCGGGCGCTCGGCAATTATCGGCTGACTCGAGGTAATGCGCGCGGAAACATCATGCTCCCTTTCAACTGCACCATGAACATCTACTGTAACCCTGGAAGTCCCCAATACACTCAAGCTCTGAGCCTTGGTTTCACCAGTTTCAAGCATGTATGTAATCTTCACATCAGCCACATAGGTTCCAGGATTCAACAGGCAAATCCATTCATCGAATCCCGAACGAGTGGTGCCCTCGGCAAAATACCAGGTCTCTGAAGGCGAAGTCGCGCCCATGCAGTCGTGTCCGCCAGTCCACATATTTTTGTAGTTGAAATACATCGGTCGCTCGGCAACAATGCCTACATCCGAGGTAACCTTCGCGGCGCAATCAACTCCCGGTCCAAGGAACTGCTTGGCACTGATTGTTCTCCTCGACTTCGCAGGAACTTTAACGCCCTGAGCTCTTGTTCCTCCTCCGGTAAGCATATACTTGATTTCAACCGCCGCTTCATGTTCAGAAGGATTTTGGAGGCATATCCATTCCTCAAACTCGTCTCTGGTATTACCCTCAGCGAAATACCATTCTTTCGATGCACCAACAGCCCCCATGACATCGTGTCCGCCTGTCCATACTCCGTTATAGTTGAAATACATGGGTCGCTCGGCAACTATTTGTTTGTCAGAATCCACCCTTGCAGAAACATCCTTCTCTTTGCCAACCACATCCTCCACGCGCACGGTCAGCCTGCTTTTAGCCGAGACCTCGAGCTCATGAGTCTGGTTGGGACCCTCCGAGAGCATGTAAGTGATGGTCACGCTTGCAGCAGTATCATTGGGGTTCATCAAGCAAATAAATTCCTGGAACCCCTGCCTCGTGGTCCCTTCTGCGAAGTAGAAAGTCTTGGGAAGAGTAACCGAAAATTGGATTCCGTTCGATGTTCCAACTGGAGTTGTAATTGTCACATTACCCGTTTTTGCCCCCATAGGAACTTTTGCCCTTACGCTTGAATCAGACCATGATTCCACATCAATGGCATCAACATTAGCGAACCTAACCTTGCTCGTGCCCTGCTCATCACCAAAGTTCTTCCCGCTCACAGTAACAGAGATTCCAGCAGGACCGTTCAAAGGTGAAACCGATGAAATGTATGGACCTGCGGTGAACTGAACAGAATTGCTTTGCCCACTCGGCGTTGTAACTATTACTCCCCCGCTTGTCACAGCCGCTGGAACTCTTGTCTCTATCTTCGTTTTCGACCAGGATTTTGCCTTTCCGGCATCCACACCCGCAAACGTTACCTTGCTCGAGCCCTGTGTCTCGCCGAAAGTGAATCCATTTATTGTGACAATCGTGGTTCCCGGTATCCCGCTCGATGGAGAAATAGATGTTATCTTTGGCAGAACCTTGAAGGATTTTTGGTTGCTTTCAACATCGTTGACAGTAACAATGACCGAGCCACTGGTTGCTTTTGCCGGAACACTTACAGTTATCTTAGTTGATGTCCAGCCTTCCACCTGAGCAGGTTCCCCATTGAATTTCACCGTGTTCGAACCCTTTGAAGCGCCAAACCCGGTTCCATTGATTGTTACGGAATCGCCAACTCTTCCTTCGGATGAACTCAACCAGTCGATAACCGGTGTAACGTTGAAGGGAATCAAATTGCTTTCTCCGTAAAGAGTCTGAACCTTCAATTGACCGCTTGTTGCATTCTCGGGAACATTCACCACAATCCTGTTGTAGCCCCAGGTTGATGCGGTTCCAGAATCCACATTGTTGAAATATACCTTCCCATTTGCGCCCTGCACTTCCCCGAATCCAGAGCCATCTATGGTGACTGAATCCCCCACTTTTGCAGTTGTCGTTGAAGTTCCCGAAATCCAGGGGGTTATGCTCAAAACCGGGTCTTGCGTGCTTGCACTCGAGTTTCTCAAAACCCGAACAGGTCCAGTCCATGGCTGGAAAACCGCGGGGTCATCAGGAATCTTGAACTTGATATTTGTGTTATTCCATGAGACCATAAAGGCTTCCGGAACCATCTCGAGGCTCACATTTCCATCTTCATCCATCTTCTGCATTTTCACGCAGTTGTTAGGGTCATAAGGAAGTGGACTTGTCCCGAAATTCCCGCCATTTATCTCGATTTCATCACCGGTCTTGCCCGAGTCGGGTGAGAGTTTCTCAATCTTCGGGATGACATTGACATTCAATGGTGGTGCGCTCTCCTTTCCACCCGCTGTAACCGTCACTGGAACACCAATTCCTGGCTCTATATCAGGGGGAAGAGTGAACTTGATTTCCGTACGCGTCCAGGACGTGAAGCTCCCATCTGGAATCTGCCCGCCATTTACCTTTACATTGTTCGTATCGGTGCTTCTATTCCCTGAACCAGGGTCATTACCAAAACCGGTTCCGGTAATTGTAACCGCTGTTCCGTATGACATTTGCGTTGGGCTCACGTTAGTAATATTCGGAAGAACTGTAAAGGTAACACCATTTGAACTCCCCCCGTCATGAACAACATGAACATTTCCAGTAATGGCATTGTTCGGAACAACCGCTTTTATCTCGGTGCCGGTCCATGTATTAATTGATGCCTCCGTTTCACCACCAAAATATACATGACCGTTCACGCTTGGCTGGCCCGCGCCGAAACTCGAGCCATTTATGGTTACCTCGGTGCCCGTTACCCCATTGCCTGGAACAAGTGGAGGAGTTATTACCGGAGCGGCAAGGCTCTGGCTACAAACCTGAATTCTCCCAAAACTGCCGCATGAATATGCCTTTATCCTGTCAGTATCCCAGATGCTCGAGATGCCCATAAGAGACCTGTTGACGCCCGTAGCGCTTTCAATTTCACCCCATGTTCCGCCTCCATTTGAAGTATAAAGCGCGCAGGCGGGCTCAGTTACAGCCGGGCTGGCTCCAACAATGAGGCCATTTCTTGTATCAGAATGCCCCGGGGCGCCAAAGGAAACTCCAAAAAGTTCATCGCTTACAGGACCTTCCTGAAAAACCCAGTTGTCTCCACCATCATCCGAGTACCAGATTGAGCCTCCTTCTCCAACTGCCCAGACATCGCTTTTACCGCCCATTGAGACATCATTGATTTTCACAGAGCCAGCGGGGGGATTTGCAGGAGTCTGCCAGGTTGCTCCTCCATCATCCGTCCACCTCACGCTTTCCGTGCTTCCCGCGGTTCCCCCAACCGCAACTCCACATTCTTCGTCGAAGAAATCAACCGCTCTTAAATTCGCGGTTGGATTGCTCTCCTGTTCTGTCCATGTATCCCCTGAATCCGCGGAAATCCATATATGCCCGTTATCACCAACAGCCCATGCGTGAGTTGAATCTATGAAATCAACAGAGCTCAAATTATTTGAAACAGGCGGACTTGTTGCAGGTGACCATGTTTGACCGCCATTGGAAGTTCTTCTGACAGTTGCGTTATCTCCAACCGCAATGCCTCGATAGACACCACCATCAAGATACATTGACACATCATTGAGATTCTTGTCTGTAACGCTATCAGAGGGCATCCAGGTTGCCCCCGCGTCGGTCGTATAAAGAACAACTCCCTTTTCCCCGCAGGCAATTCCATTGTTTGCATCCGCAAATGACATTCCATTGAGGTTATTCGCGGGGCCCTGAAGGAAGTTCCAGTTTGCGCCCTTATTCGTGCTACCAATTATCGTTCCATAATCCCCGGAAGAAAAGGCCCTTGAGAATGCTGATTCAAACCAGGAAGCGCGAAGATCGTTCCTGTTGAAACTCGACCCTGCGTCCCAGTTTGCTCCACCATCGCTCGTATAGTAAATATTACCATCCGAGCCAACCGTTACTCCCTCGAAATTTGGTATAGCTCCATTGTAATCAATCGAGATATCCCTCAGGTTAACCGTTCCGGGAACAGCTCCCTGAGGATTCCAGGTTACACCGTCCCAGCATAGAACGGTTCCGGAATCTCCAGCCGCCCAGACATTATTCGAGTCATAGGCATCAATGCCATAAAGAGGAGGAATCCCAGCAGCAAGCTCCTGATTGAAGGTTATGCCGCCATTTGTTGTGTGACAGATGATTCCTCTGGAAGAATCCTCGAAGCCAACCTCGAAGCCAACTGCGTAGAAATTGGAGGAATCAACAAAATCGGAAGCGAAAAGAGCGGAGGGAGATGGTATCTCGGAAATTGTATTCCACGTATTACCATCTGTGCTCCTTATTATTGTCCTTACTTCTCCCACAGCCCAGCACTGATAGTTCACTCCATCATGAAGGGCAGAAACCGCGTTCAAACGATTGTTTGTCTGTGAGGTTTGCTCCGCCCAGTTATCGCCGTTATTGGTGCCCCCATATACCTTCCCACCATCCCCAACAACCCACGCGTAGTTATTCGTGGAATCTCCAAACTCAACTCCTCTCAAGTTATTGGCAGTTGAAGGAGGAGCCGCAGGGTCAGCCCAGTTCTGACCTCCGTTCGTGGAACGAATTACCCGTCCGTTTTCACCGCAGGCAATTCCTTGAGTTAATGAAACAATGTCAACACCAAAAAGGTCATCCGTATGCCCGCTCGAGGAGGCATTCCAGTTTGCTCCATTATTGTTTGTGAACCTTACGACGCCATTTGAACCAACTGTAGAGCCCGTATCATTTGAACCATTGTTACAAAGTGAAATTCCATAGAGGTCTTCAGTTGTCCCCGAAGTTTGCGTTTGAAACGCTACGTTATAGTGAAGTATGAATCCGGAGGAACCACAGAACCAGCCCTCGATAGCAGTAGGAAATGATATGTCATAAATTGTGTTCGTTGCTTGAAGGACGCTCAATGTGTTCCATGTCGAGCCATCGGAAGTACTTATGACCAGCCGCCCGTCACCAACCGCGAATCCCGCAGGTCCTGAATACATCGAGATTCCCCTCAATTCAAGAGATGTCCCGCTCGTTTGTGGACCAACAGTTCCATTAAGATAGCGATAGAGCATCCCAGCCTGACCGCAAATCCATCCATTGCTCGAGTCGGTGAAATCAAGAGCGAGGAAATCGTTTGTCGTTTTTTGAACCCCGGAATAAAGCGCCCATGAAGAACCCCCACTGTTTGTCCAAGCCATGAGCCTGCTCTCACCAGCAATGACTCCAGCACTCGCGTCCGTGAAATCAATCCCGTACAGGTTATTCGATGTCGGACTCGTTATTACTGACCATGTGCCATCCCTTCCTACGATGGTTCCATCTTGACCGCAGGCAAAAGCATTGTTCGAGGATACTGCGGAGACCGATTCGAGATTTTTCGTGGTGCTGGAATTCTCTTTTGTGAAAAGACCATTTCTCGCAAGATAAACAATTCCAGAATTTCCAACCACCCATCCGTATTTAGAAGCAGTATCAAAATCAATTCCGTTCAAGTTGTCCGTTCCCTCCAAGGATGAGATTTTCGTCCATCCTGGACCCGTTGAATCGTACTTCCACATCGTCCTGTTCATACCGGAAGCAAAAGCAAGTGAAGCACTTGAGAACGATATCCCCGTAAGGTCCCTTGTTCCCGAATCCATACTGACTGGAGAGCCAAATGATCCACCCGTGATGGGAACCCTGTAGCCCTCGGTTCCGCTTCCGCCAACCGCAAAGCCGTTACCGGACACGAGGTCTAAGTCGTAAAGATTTGGGGTTGGCGGTCCAACCTGAGCGGGAGCCTGCCATACACCAGCGAGAAGCTGAACATAATAACCATTTGCACCAACCGCGTATCCATTCGCGGCATCGGAAAGATAAACGGAATTCAAATCGGGGGTTGGGGCTCCAACCTGAGCGGGAGCCTGCCATGCACCAGCGAGAAGCTGAACATAATAACCATTTGCACCAACCGCGTATCCATTCGTGGCATCGGAAAGATAAACGGAATTCAAATCGGGGGTTGGGGCTCCAACCTGAGCGGGAGCCTGCCATCCACTAAGGTATTGAATTGTAATTCCATTTTCACCGACTACATATCCATTGTTAGAATCCACGAAATAGACTGAATTTAATTTTTCAGAAGTCCACGCCGTGGTGTTGAACTCAATGGAATAATTAGTGCCATCATAATGAATAATCGTTCCTCCACTTCCTACCCAGTAAGCCGTGCCATCGGGGAGAGAAAAAACATCCTCGAGGTCAACGAGGCTCCAGTGGGGAGTAGCAGAAGAACCATCGAGGGTCTGCCATACAGTTCCTCCCTCTCCAACAGCCCAGCCAACATCCTTGTTGAGAAAATCTACGGAGAGAAGATTTGTGGCACCAGGGGTTGAAGCGGGATTTCTATCCGTCCACGTGGCAGTTGCGGGAATGTGAGTCGCCTGCCTTATATGACCACCATCTCCAACCCAAGTAATGTAATAAGTTCCAGGACTTCCGCTATCCTCGACGATTGAGACATCCCTGTTTGAGAAAGCGCCATCAGCAACAGGATTCCACACCGTCGCGCCGCCATCATTCGTCCAGACCGCCGCCCCATTCTGCCCGACAGCGAATACATAATTCGTTCCATCTCCCCCAACCTCAACCGCACGCAGGTTCTCTGGAGTTCCAGAATCCTGAGCTTTCCAGGTATTCCCATCTCTCTTTATGATTGCTCCGCCGCCACCAACATAGTACTCGATGTCTGCATCGGGTTTTGCCACATCGTAAATGTCAAAGGGACCCCAGGTAGTGCCATTCCTCGTCTGCCAGATACCACCATCCCAAGCCGTAGCAAACCAGATTCCCGTTGTTTTAGAGAAAGAGACATCAGTGAAATTTGTGGTTCCAACTCCACTCGCATTTGTCCAGTTTGCCCCTCCGTTCGATGTGTATGCCAGAGTTCCGGAAAGTCCGGCAACATAGCCGCTCGCAGCGCTCTCGAACTCAACTCCAAGCAAATCCTGAGCAGGAGGTGGACCAACAGGGGTAGACCATGCAGCAGGAGTGCCACCGGGTGGCGCGTCAGTTGTGTAGAAAAGAGCGCCTCCATCGCCACAAGCCCATACGAGATAATTTCCGCTTCCGCCTGAATCATTGTAAACAAAAACATCATTGAGATTTGCAGCAAGTGCGGGACCCGCATTCCAATTAGAGCCACCATCTGTGGTATAAAGATTCACATTGTTTTCGCCAACAGCCCAGCCATAGTTCGCATTTATGAAATGAATGCCATTCAAATTACTTGTTGTGGTGCTATTCTGAACGGTCCATGAAGAGCCATCATAGAATAGGATTAGCCCGCGCTGTCCGGCAATCCAGGTGTGTGTTGAATCAAGAGAAAAAACGGCATTTGCCCCGAAATCAGAACTCCACGTGGTTCCCCCATCAACAGTGTGAAGAATCGTTCCATCTTTTCCTCCAACCCAGGCTTCATCTTGAGATATCGCAAAAACGGAATTGAGTCTTTTCGTTGTCCCGCTTGCCTGAAGGCTCCAGGTTGTGCCCCCATCATTCGTCGCGATAATCACGCCGCCGTCCCCGACTGCCCATCCATTGTTAGAGTCAGCAAATGAGACATCGAGTAGGGCCATGCTCGACCAGGATGCTCCTCCATCCACAGTCTTCATCACGATTGGCGACCAGGTCGAGGGCTTTTCTAAATCAAGCATATTCGCGCCAACCACTATGGCTTCAGTGTCGCTCGGCGCGAATACATCAAAGAAAACATTGGTGGTTTCTCCCATATAAACTATGTTCCATGTCCCAACACCAGTTGAATCCGTACACTTTGATATCAATCCCGAATCTCCAACTGCATAGCCAAGATTGGGACTGCGAAAGTAAACGCCACGAATTGTCAATAGATGAAGGAAAGGATCGTCGCCGACCCTTTGCCCCGTCCAGGTTGTACCACCATCAGTTGTATGCCAGCAATCGTAGAAGGTGGTTCCATCCAGTGATTGCTGCGGTTGTCCAACCGCCCAGCCCTCAACTCCGCCGGGCAAGAAGAAAATGTCTTCAAAATGGCTTTCAATAAGATCCTCCCTTTGAGGAGACCATGTGCCAGCAGCGGAAGCCGGAGAGAAAGAAAGCAAAGCCAGCAAAGAAGCACACAAGACCAAAGACAACAATGAAGTCCTTCTAAACCTTCTAAATACCTTCAATTCCTTACCTCCCTTGACCTAAGCTGCCCCATGAAAACCCTTTAATAAAACCGCACCAGAAAGATTTTTTGAACCTTGAATTGTTTGTTACGAGGCACCCCAAAAATTGAAAATCAGCTTGCATATCTCATCTTCACACTTCTTAAGAAATCCCCGAACCCTGCCAGTACCTAATTATATAACAATTATCTAATAAATATTACGAAAAACAATCCCTCACGGATACCAAGCCCTGCTCCTTCGATTCCCAATCCCAAAAATGCCTGAAGGTAAAATTCAACTTTTGTTTATTTCGGTTCTCGTCAACAATACCTTTAATTTCGCATACGATTCAACCTGTCTCACTTCTAAGTTTAGTAATCAATCCAAATTGAATGACTTAGATTCAAAGACTTACGACAATTCAGTTTGACCAAAACAAAACATCGTGTTATATTTGCTTGTATTGCTGATTCGCTCAGAAGATTTTTTCGAATCAGCGTGATTGTCACCCTGTATTGTTTCTAAACCTGTTTCGATATGAGAGGGTCTAAACAAAAACTGTGATTGAGTGCGAAAACAATTATAGAATCTCAAACATCAGGGGTAAGGTTATTTCATTCACGGGCGGGAAAGGTGGTGTTGGAACCACTACAATTCTCGGGGAAATCGCCTACTTGTTTTTCAAACTTGGAACAGAAACAGCATGCGTTGATTTCGATATCCACAACGGAAGTCTTCACATGAAATTCGACATAACTCTCACAGACAGGATACACACGGTTTCTGACCTCATCCCGCTTGTTGGGGAACTCACGCCAAGAACTATTAGCAATGCGGTCTCAAGCACAACGAGGGGAGTAAGAATCCTTCCAAGGCCGGAATCGATCGAACAGGCATCTTTGTTATCATCATCGCACATTGAAGCGATGATAAAGTCATTTTCATTAACATATCCTCTCGTGTTGATCGATACCCCCGCAGGAGCAAACCCGATAGCCGTTTCAACCTGCTCCGTATCGGATATAACCGTTCTAATAACGACTCCTGAGATACCATCAATCATAGGGACCAAAAGGCTTCTTGATACTTTTTCCTCTTCAAAAACGCCCTTTCCTCTATTAGTCGTAAACCGCTCTTTTGTCGGGAAAGACGCCCTCACTCTTGGTGAAATAGAGTCATTCCTGGGCATGCACACATCGGTCATCATTGCCGAAGACACTTTCAATACAAGGCGCCTGAGCGAGGAAGGGAGATTCCTTTCAGACGAAAAGACACCCGTTTCTCGCGGGATAAGAGCCCTCCTCAAAGAACTTTCATCCCTGCTCCAAATTCATTCATGAGTTACGAAAATAATAGGTGACAAAACACCAATTGACACTCGCTTCAGTGGCTGCTAAAATTTTGCTTGTATTGCTTCTAAGGGAAGTTAAATGGAAGAAACCGCAAAAGCAAAGTTCGCTCATTCTTTTAGCGCATCAACAAGAGAAGAAGTCCGCAAGAGAGTGCTCCTCGACTTATCAGCATCTGGCAAGAATTTTCATGAAAAAGAAGAAATCGAAAAAAGGGTAGAAACTGTCCTACTTTCAATGGGGCTTCTGCTTCCTTCAAGCCAGGTAGAAACGCTTTGTTGCGAACTTCATGATGAGCTCTTTGGAATGGGACCACTTGAGCCTTTCTTCAAAGACCCGGAAATCTCCGAAATCATGGTCAACGGCGCATCAAAAACATTCATTGAAAAAAGAGGAGTAATCGAACAGGCGAATATCAGATTTGAAAATGAGGCGAAAATCCTCGAACTCGTTCGGCGGGTGCTCGCTCCGCTGAACCTCAGGCTCGACGAGACCTCACCCATGGTGGACGCAAGGCTTCCGGATGGCTCCCGCCTGAACGCGATAATCCCCCCGCTCTGCCTGAATGGACCAACAGTAACCATCAGACGTTTCAGGGTTCAGTCATTCACCAAAAAAGAACTTGTCGAACTCGGAACTTTCCCATCCGAAATTGCATCTTTCCTGGAGAAAAGTGTCATAGAAAAAGCGAACATTCTGATATCCGGCGGCACCTCGAGCGGAAAAACAACCCTCCTAAACGTTCTTTCATCCCTTATACCGAAACAGGAAAGACTAATAACAATCGAGGATGCCGCTGAGCTAAGGATTGAACATCCTCATGTGATATCCCTTGAAAGCAGACCGCCAAGCATCGAGGGAAAGGGTGAGATTACTGTTCGAGACCTTGTTAGAAATGCCCTGCGAATGAGACCCGATAGGATAATAGTAGGAGAAGTAAGGGGTCCCGAAGCCTTGGATATGCTCCAGGCAATGAATACTGGTCACCCCGGTTCCCTTTCAACTGCTCATGCAAACTCACCGATTGACCTCGTAAGCAGACTCGAAACCATGGTTCTAACGTCGGGGGTCAACCTCAACATCGATGCGGTAAGAAGGCAAATTGCCTCCGCGCTCGACCTAATAATCCACATGGAGCGCCTGAGAGATGGAAGGCGCGTTGTTTCCGAAATAGTGCGGGTTTCTCAAGGAAGTGATTCATCAGTGAGATTCGATCCGATTTTCCTTGACGCCAAAGGCAGGAATAGGAATGCAGAAGACGATTCCTCCACTCTCAGGAAGGAAAAAATCTTATGAAAGAGCATAAGTTTGACTTCAATTGAAACGCAAGAATAGTTAGCAACTTTTTCGACTCTAACGAGAGGAGAGACTTTGAAAATCGTAATTTCATTTGTGTTCTTCCTCCTTGCTGTTTATTTCCTTGGAAGAAGGCAAATCATTGAAAGTCATGCAAAAGCGCGCTCAAGACTTACGAATCAACTCGGAAAAAGGAACGAGAAAAACAAAGCGTGGTATCTTCGAACAATAAATCTCCTGGTAGGCACTTTCCACAAGCATGCAGAGAAAAAGGGGGTCAAGAAGCTTTTTGAAGATTCGGGCCTTAAGTTTTCCTTCCGCACTTTCATCGTTACCTGGATTGCAATAATAATATTTGTGCCCTCATTTGCATTCGTGACGACAAGAAACATTCTCCTTTTTTTCATTGCTCTTTTTGCCTCCTACGGTGTCCCGTTGCGCGCTTTGAAGCACCTCGCGCAAAGAGAAAGGAGAAAAGCAAGAGAGCAATGTGAGAAGTTCGCCGGCGATATTGCTATCCATCTAAAATGCGGGGTACCGCTGAAAGATTCAGTAATGCTTTCCGCGAAAGGTACCTGTTCGCCTCTTTGCGACATGGTTGAAGAATTCGCGTCGAGAGTAAATCTTGGCGAAAGACCGGAGAGCGTTTTTCTTGAACTATCCGAACTACTCGAAGATGAGGACCTTATGTTAATCGCCCACTCAGCGATAATTTCAGCGGAAACAGGAGCCAACGCTCGCGAGGTGATGAACGCCATTGGTGAAGCTATCAGGGAAAGGGCAGCAATAAGAAGAGAGCTCCTTTCCCAAACCGTTCAGGCAAGAATGTCAAGCAAAATCGTCGCCGCACTTCCATTCCTCTTCCTAACAATAACAGCGGGCGTATCAGGTGAGGCAATATCAACTCTTTTTGGCACTCTCCCAGGTCTGATTATGGTTGCGGTCGGCATTTTGCTGGATGTTGTGGGCTTGCTATGGATGAGGAAAATACTAAATGTCAAGGTTTAGCATGTGAGTTTAATAGTTCCCAACGAAAGGAGAAAAATGGAACTACTCGCCGGTTCAATGCTTTTTGCTTTGGCTCTCTTCTTTTTAGGCAAAGGGCTCTCAAGAAACGCGATAGCCGGAAAAAGACTGGAAAGGCTCCAGGGCAAAGAGAAAGTAAAGGAAGAGAAAAATCACAGAAAACTATCTTTCTGGGGAGTGATGGACGCTGTATCAAAGATTGTGCCAGAAAGAACAAGAAAAATGTTGATATATGATATTGAAATTCCAGAAGATGCGAAAAATCTGAGCACCAATCAGCTCCTTGGAATCAGAATAACTGCAATTGCAATCGTGCCACTTGTGACCCTGAGAATAGCGGGATTTGGAGTCGGAGGAATTCTTTTGTCCATTGCAAGTGGAATCTCATCATTTTTCGTCCCAAACATCATTATTAGGAAGAAAAGAAATGAGCATCTAAACAGAGCTAAAGCGGCTCTCCCTCAATCGGTGGACCTGCTATATGCCTATGTCTTAGGAGGAAAAAATCTCCGTCAGGCATTCCAGGGAATGGCTAATTTTTCACCCGAACCACTTGGCCATTATCTGAAAGCTGCGTCAAGGGAAATCGAACTTGGCTCATCCCTCAAAGAAGCTTTCGAAAGGCTTGAAATCAATGTTCCCATTCCCGAACTATCAACTCTTCTCTCAAGCATTTTGGAAGCGGAAAATAAGGGATTCTCTGTTTCCGACACCCTCTCAGTTCTTTCCCGTGAAATAAGGCTAAAAAGACGCGATGAATTACGGTCAAAAATTTCAAAGGCTCCATTGAAACTCCTTGCCCCACTTGTTTTCTTGATCCTGCCAGCCTCAATTATCCTTACAGTAGGGCCAGTCTTTCTTGTAGCACTAAGGCGGGGCATTTGATTCCTCTTTAAGAATGTCACATAGACAACATTGATAATAATTAACGGATAATAATCTTGACTAATCACTACCCTAATGCTATGCTTGTATTGCTTGTTGTAATGTTCATTTGAAGTCAGGAAAGGAGGAGAATTCAATGAACGAACTGGAAAGATTCCTCAGAGAAGAGGAAGCGCAAACAACAGCGGAGTATGCACTGGTAATCTTGGGCGCCGCAGCCGTTGCCGGGGTTCTTATTACCTGGGTTGGCGGTGGCGATACAATCAAGAAGTTTTTCAAGAAAATATTCGACAAACTCATTGAAGCAGTCGGGTAAAGATGCTCCAGTTAATATTGCTCATTGCCTTCAGCGGTGCCTCGATTTACTTCGACTTGAAATTTGGGCGGGTCCCCAATTTACTCTGTGGTGCTGGTCTTGCTACAGGACTCGCCCTATCGATTGCGACAAAAGGATTGAGCGGTCTTGAAGAAAGCATTATTGGTTCTGCTCTCGGCTTTGTAATCCTCATTATTCCATTTCTTCTGCACATGGTTGGCGGAGGCGACGTCAAATTTCTTTCCGCCGCGGGGGCAATCGTGGGTTGGAGAGCTCTATGGCCCTCCTTCCTTTTAGGCTCATTTATGGGAGGTGTAATAGCACTTCTTCTTATGGTATGGAAAGACCGGTCCTTGTTTCCCTTGAGAAAAAGAATTGTGCTCATCCTCAATGGAGTTTGGCATCAGCCTGAATCAATGAAGCAAACAACTCGTGTGCCATTGATTCCTTACGCACTGCCACTTTCGCTCGGGCTGCTCCTTTTCAATTCAATGTACAAGATAGTGGGAAGGTGACTAACTGATGCTATTTCGCAGACTTGTTCGTCACTCGCGCGGCCAGGCTACAGTAGAGTTTGTGATGGTGCTTCCCGTGCTCCTGATTGTAATAGCCGCGGCGTTTCAGACTACCCTGGCATTGAACTGCTGTCTCATGGTTTCATCTGCCTCGAGAGAAGGAGCAAGAAGAGGCGCTGAGACAGGCGATTCTGAGGAAGCCAAAAACGCGGCTCTTGATGCAGCAAGCGGGCTCCCGGGGGAGAAACCAAACATCGATGTTGATTTTCCCTACGGACACTCAAAGGGGCAACCAATCAGGGTGAGGGTAAGCCATAGGATGCCCATTTTAATTCCCGGGCTCGAACACATCATTCCAGAAGTCAGTTTCACAAAATCTACATCAATGTCGCTGGAAAGAGAGTAAATGCAATGTTTAAGCGGTTTATCAGAAAAGATGAAGGAAGCATTACGCCTGTTATGTTCTGCGCGCTTGCTCTTATCATTCTTCTATGCGTTTTCATAGCAGACTTCGGGATGTTTATCCTGACAATGCATAGAGCACAGGATGCCGCTGATGCCGCTGCTCTTTCAGCCGTCCAGGAATCCTTTCCACTTTTCTCATCGGGCTCTAATCCCGAAACGGTTGCAAAAAGATATTCCCGTGAAAATGGTGCCTCGCTGGAAACGCTCGAGGTTTTTTCAGGAGGAACAAAGGCACAGGTTGAGGTATCGGTCAAGGTCAAATCGCTAATCCTTGAGAAGTTTGGAATCACGCCCGAAGAAGTCAGAGCAAAAGCGGCGGCGGAAGTTGATATGGAAGCACTTATCGCAAGCAATGATATATGGCTTGTTGACCCATCAATCATACGTGAGATAGTTGCTTCGCTCGGACCTCTTTCAAATCACCAGTCCAGTGCAACGATGGTAGTCCTCCTTGCCCTTCAGCATCTTGGGGAACCCTATGTCTCTGGTGCCCAGGGTCCAAATAAGTTTGATTGCAGCGGTTTAGTCTATTATGTATATGCGCAAGTAGGAATTCGCCTGCCAAGAGTTACCTTTGACCAGGTTCGTGTCGGTAAAGCAGTATCCTTGGAAAATCTTGAGCCAGGAGACCTCGTCTTCTTCAGGAAAAACGGTCATGTGGGCATATACATAGGTGCTGGTCAGTTCATACACGCGCCACGAACTGGAGATGTTGTCAAAATATCACCACTTTCAAAAAGAAAAGACATATCGGCTTGCCGAAGAATCATTTGAGAGCAAAAGTAAGCAGGCTTCTAAACAACAACCCTCAGTACTTCCTCTACTGAAGTTACCCCCTCCCTGCACTTCTCGAAGCCATCCATGCGCATTGTTTTCATGCCCTGCTCAACTGCAACCTTTTTGATATCGGCCGTGCTCGCTTCTTCGAGGGTGAGCTGCTCTATCTCAGCACTCGTAAGCATTATCTCAACAAGAGCAATCCTTCCTTTGTAACCGGTCCCATTGCAACGAGGACATCCCCCCTTTTTCGGTCGGTAAAGAACGATATCCTCACCGTCATCACAGGGGAAACCCCATCTTTCGAGTAGTCCTCTCGACGGCTCGTATGGCTCCTTGCAGGCACAAAGTCTCCTGCCAAGCCTCTGAGCGAGGGTTGCCACAATTCCAGAGGCTGTGAGGAAGGGCTCAATTCCCATCTCTGTGAGCCGGGTAATAGCTCCCGGAGCATCATTGGTATGCAGGGTGCTGAAAACAAGGTGTCCTGTGAGCGCTGACTCAATTGCAATCTGAGCGGTCTCGAGGTCTCTAATCTCACCGATCATTATTATGTCCGGTGAAGTTCTCAAAATCGAACGCAGGGCATTTGCGAAAGTGAGACCCGCCTTGGTATTTATCTGAATCTGGTTTATTCCTGAAAGTCTGTACTCGACCGGGTCCTCAACAGTAGTGATATTTTTTGTTTCATCATTCAAAACATTCAGAGTGGCATAAAGAGTCGTGGACTTCCCGCTACCAGTTGGACCGGTTACTAAGATTGCACCATTAGGTCTCCTGAACGAATTTTCATACTTTCCTAAAGTCTCGCCATCATAACCCAAGTCTGAGAGCCTCAAAAGGATACTTGATTTGTCAAGGATTCGGAAGACTATCTTTTCGCCGAAAACTGTCGGAAGCACTGCCACGCGGAAATCTATAGGCTTCCCGTCCACTACCCTTTCATAATGACCATCCTGTGGTATTCTTTTCTCGGCAATGTTCAAATCCGACATAATTTTCAGTCGAGAAGATAGGGCTGGAAATGTTTTGATTGGCAGGCTTTTCATATCGTGAAGAACACCATCAACCCTGTATCTGATAACCAACTCCTTTTCCTGGGGGTCGAAATGAATATCGCTTGCTCCGCTCTTTACTGCCTCACCAATCACAAAACTTACAAATCTCACTATAGGTGCATCATCCACCATGATGCCAAGTGCCTCTGCGATTTCGCTGTCGTCATAAGCTGTCTCCTCAGCTGATAGAATTTCCTGCACTTCTGTAGCTTCCCCTGCTTCCCTGTAGTATGTCCTGATAGCATCTTCGATATCGGTTTTGGTAGCCACTACGGGTTTAACAGGATGACCGGTATACATCTTTACATCATCCAGGGCAAACAAGTTTGTAGGATCAGCCATTGCCACAATGAGGATAGTGTCATCAAAAGCAATCGGTATAGTGAGGTACCTGCTCGCAATTTTCTCATCCAGAAGGGCAACAGCCGACATGTCAACGTGGTAGGACGAAAGGTCAATAAATTCAAGCCCTAAGTGATTCGCAATGACTTCCGTCATTTTCTCCTCTGTGATAAAGCCCATATCTATCAGATTTCGAGAAAGTGACTTGCCCGTTTCCTTTTTTCTTTCAAGAGCCTCAATTAGCTGTTCCTCGGCTACTACTCCTTCATCTATAAGGAACTGGGTAAGTGATTTTGATTTTTTCGCTGCTTTTGCCAACTTTAAACCCTCCTCATCTTGTTGGTCCGAAGTTGACCTTAAATTCTACATATCTGCTTAAATTATACGCCAAAAGAGCATGCAAAATCCTTTTGTATTCACCTTGTCCTAATGGTCAAATCTTTTGTCAACCACATGAAGTTCTTTTGTCTCACTTCCGACTTTTAGCCGCTCGAGCATTTCCTCCATTGAAAGGAACTCAACCCTGTTTGGCTTTATATCGGCGCGCTCAAAAACCAACCTCTTGAGCTCTTCCGAAAGCACTTCAAATTCAGCATTTTCGCCCGGAACAACGTAAACATTCATTACGTCAACCTCGAATGGATCTCCACGAGCCTTGTCAATTTCAACCTGCCATTCCCTCACAGAAGGATGTTCGCTCAAGACCTCGCGAAAAGCAGAAACATTCACGAGGGTTCCTTTTATCTTTTTGAACAGTATTCCTTTAACTGCTCCCCCCCTCGATATATCACCAACTAATCTTGGAACTATCCTGCCACACATAGGGCAAGGCTCGTGAACTATTCCACCCTCTACAAAATCTCCGGTCCTGAATCTTAGAAGAACAGTTCCTTGACCTTCAAGACAACTATATACAAGTTCACCGCCCTCTCCATCTGGAAGCACCTCTCCTGTATCCGGGTCAACTATCTCAAGATAATCCATGTCGGGATAGGTGTGATAACCGGTATTTTCCGCGCCTTCGAGACACTCCGAGTAACTCTTCCGAGCCTCAGTAAACCCGAAAGCAGCAACAATCTTGAAATCCCTCGCGCCCATATCCTCGAGAAGAAGAGACATCTTGTCTCTCATCCCCTCGGGAATTCTCTCCCCTGCTACAAGAACAATCTTAACAGAGGAGAAATCACAACGAGATTCCGCTGCGACGCGAAGTAAATGGTAAACATAAGATGGCATCCCAACGATGCCGGTTGCCCCCATGTTCTCAATAGCGGAAATTATTCTCGTTGTTCCAAGTATCCGACCCCCGCCAGCATGAATTGAGAATACGCCTGAATCATCCAAAGCATTGGCGACCATCCAGAAACCAAGGTGGGGCGCGAAAGGCATCGCATTCACCACTCTGACTTCGGGATACCTGTACGCCTTACCAAATCCGCACAAATCGAGGATTCTTCTTCCCGCTTCATTCATCCTCAAAACATCATCACCTGCATAAGCAATCGGGGTTGGTAAAGCACTGGTTCCAGCAGTGAACTGGATGTGAACCGGACCGAACTTCCTCCATAAACGATATTGCGGATAATACTCACCTCTTGTAAGCTTCGCGAGTCTGTTACGAATGAGCGAAACCCCTTTGAGCTCTGTCACAGTTTGCTCGTCAGGCTGGAGGACAAAATCCTCCGGCCTTGCTGGATTCTCAGCAGTTGGCGCGAGGTCCTCCTTGCATGTGAATGGAAGCCTTCTCAAATCCTTCACTGTTCTTATTTCTTCCGGTTTCACTCCGTTTTCGTCAAACAACTTTCTGTAGAAAGGACTGTAAGGGTAAAGCTGTGTCCGGACAAAATAGGCAAGTTTCCGGTTCCTGTATTCTGCCTGCTCTTCAAAAGTCATTCTTTCCCAGTTTCTCGAAAAAATTTCTCTTGCCACAAAATCACCTTCCGTTCAGTATTGTAACCTGCCAAATCTATTAGATACTATTTTAATTAACTCAGACAGAAATAACTAAGTGCTTGCGGTTGATAATTAGGTGATTTTATCTAATTTTGGATATGGAAAAACGACCAACACATGGTTATGTTATTATTCTTAGAACAAAAGAGGTATATGGGAATATGAAAAGGTTCTGCGTTCATGTAACGATATTTTCTACAGTGGTTTTTCTCCTTCTGGTAATGCAAGCAGGCTGTGGAGGAAAGCCCTCAAAGCCTTCAGTCCTCACATTCTCAAGCAAGGATTCAAAATCAGCCAAGGAATTCAAGCAAACCCTTGACAAGCTTAAGAAAAAATACGAAGGAAGAGTCGTTTTCATTGACTATGACATGAAAAATACGAAGAACAAAAAAATCATCGAGAAGTATCATGTAACAATGGACCCCACTTACGTTGTGCTCAACGCAAAAGGCGAGGTAAAAGAGACTTTTTTGGGAAAACCTTATGAAGAAATGCTCAGAGGCGCAATAGAAAGCTATATCCCGCACAAAGGAAAAAATGCGCCGCAAACATCTACTCCTTCAATATCAGTTCCCACCCCGCTGAGCACTGAGCCTATACCGGGCACCAAATCAACGCCTTAGGAATTTTCCTGAAAGATCAAATCTTTTCAAGGAGTGAAAAATGCCTCATCGGGAAAGAGTAAACCCAAGTGATAAAAGAAAGCTTTTGGTCAATCTCACCATATCAGCAGTATTTCTTTCACTTTTTCTGTATGGTCTTCTCTCAGGCGGTTTTCATGAGGTATTCACAAATGGAATTCGAATTTGCCTTGACTGCATGGGCATAATCTGATGCAAACTCGTCGCTATAGCCAGGTTCTTTCAACTTTAGCCGCAAACCCGTATATCGCATATTTCAAAACAAGGGTTATTTACCAGGGGAAGATCAAAGGGATTTGCTTCCCGGGTCTAAATTGTCATGCATGCCCCCTTGCCATCTTCTCCTGCCCAATAGGAAGCCTCCAACACTCCATGGCAATCATGAGCCCTTCAGATAAACTGGCTCAAGTTAGCGGACAAAACCTCTCGGGGGGTTCTTCTTCACTTTCAGCATTTCTTTATGTGACCGGATTCATTGGTCTAATTGGCTCCATTGTGGGAAGGATACCATGTGGGTGGCTCTGCCCTTTTGGGTTTCTTCAGGACATTCTATATAAGATTCCCCTAAGAAAAATTCGCTTTCCGTCAAAAGTAAGATACCTAAAATACTTTTCCCTCTTTATCGTCGCGATGCTTATTCCATTCTTAACCGGAGTTCACTGGTTCTCGAGGCTCTGCCCGGCAGGGACGCTCGAGGGGCTTCTCCCCTTACGAGCCATACCTCCCTTCCCTTCCCTTCCCCCCGGCGGGTGGTTCGTCTGGCTCAAAATTTTTATTCTTGCTTTTATTATGCTCTGGTCAATTTTCACCTCCAGACCATTCTGCAGAGCAATCTGCCCTCTTGGAGCCGCACTCTCGCTTTTCAACCCGATAAGTCTTTATCGGATGGAAGTAAAAAGCGAAAGGTGTACGAATTGCGGAAAATGCAAAAATGTTTGCCCCGTAGGTGTCGATGTAACCTTAGAGCCGAACTCACATGAGTGCATAAGATGCCTTACCTGCAAAAAAGAATGCCCGACCGGTGCAATCGATAGCGGTTTTCTTCTCTTGAAAACGAGAAAAAAGCAGGAGCAAAAAGCTAAATAACAATAGAATTTCAGCTATCAGAAGAAAAAAGATCAATCATATTCGCGCGCTACTTGAAAACGAACAGGTTCAGAAAAAGAAATACGAAAAACCCGACTGTAGCGCTGAAAACAAGCGATCCAATAGCTTTTCTCGTCCCCTCATTTATGCGAGTCATTACGAAGTCAAAGCCAAGCGCGGAAAATATCTCAAGCGCCCCAATTACAATCATCGGAATACAAATTATGCCCTTCCCGGGAAACCTATTCCACAACCAGACACCCATGAGCACAAGGAAAAAGCCCGAAAGGCAGAGCCCGAAGAATACCGTAAGCTGCTTCTTTGTATGGCAATTTCTTTTGCGTTGCAGCTCTTGCTGTTTTGCCTGCTTGTACTCAAAGGATTCACGAAAGGCTTTGTTTCTCTTTTCAAGTAAGCGTACGTATCCGGAAAAACCCCTCTTGAAAGTTTTAGATATCCTGTTTCCATTTGAACTGTTCATTCTATTACCTCCTTCGTTCCGACAACCTTTTCAGCACCTTCCTGAACTCCCGTTTTCATTCCCCTGGATAAAATCTTGGAAGCGAGCCTTGATACAATTTCCTTCCCAAACCTTCCAAGTTTTTCTCTGAAGAAACGGAATTTAGACAAGAAGCCTCTAATCCCTTCACCGCCGAAAGCAAGAGAAAGAACTCCCATAAGAGCCCCTGTGGAAAACGCCGCGAAGCAATTAGCCCAAGTGACCGATGCTCCGCTCAATTTACAGGCTGTTACGCTTACAATAACGCCAATTCCACCAGTTAGCCCAATGTGGGCAAGCCTTGTTGCGAATTTTATCCCCCCTTCTCTCATCAAGGTGACCATACCCTCCTTCACAACCCTGCTTATTCCTCCCGAAAAGAAGCCTATGCAGGCAGCAATAGCAATTGAAGTCCAGCTTGGCCTGCTCCAGGTAATGCCGCACTTGAGTAGTTCAAATCCAAGAGAAAAAGACGCACTTTTCAGCCCCTCCTTCATGAACCCAAAAAGAGTGAGCTTTAAGAATCCCTGAGCAATCGCTCCAGAAAGAACCCCAACGCAAACAACGAATAATCCTGCCGAGGCGCCTGCCGTCAGGCCCGCGATGAAGCACGATAGGAAAATAGAGTTGCCGGGATGTGTTGCCGCAACATAAAAAGAAAAACCAATTGATGAAAGAGCAGCAACAGCAGCTGCTATCAGCGCAAATGTTGCGCTAACAGGAAGGAAAATCACCGCTACGACAACTATACCTATTGCCACCACCGCAGCGCAAATTGCAGCAACCGTAGCCTGAACCCACCTGTTCCTCCAAACCCACAAGACTGCGGTTTTCGCTTTCCTTCCAACGAAACAAAGCCCGCTCCATATCCCCGAACCAGCAGCTTTGAGCCCCCTCAAACATAATGAACAACCGGAGCGGAGGGCATCATAAACCCCCTTGAAGGGACTCAAGCCCTTTGAGACAAAGGTCTTAAACCCATTCTTTATCCGGGTGAAGAAACCTGGACCACCACTTGAAGGCTCCGAACCGCCTACGGGATTCCTCACGGCTCTCTCGACAGGACACAACCTTATGAAGTCGCTTGCGTCTATTCCAGACATCAGGAGCCTTGGATCAATCGGAACACCATTCACAGACGCGCTGAAATGAAGATGGCTTTGTGGACTGGAGTCGTCTCGTGTGCCGTAAACGGTCCCGATAACCTGACCGCGCCTAACCTTTTTGCCTTTCGAAACATCTACGCGCTCGAGATCAAGATATGTTGTCTTTGCTCCACCGGAGTGCGCGATTGACACGAATCTTCCTCTCGGCAGTTCTCCTGTCCAGAGAACCTCTCCGTCGCCAGCCGATTTCACAGGAGTACCCTTTATGGCGGCAATATCAATGCCCTGGTGTCCACCCTCACCATAAGGTCCTGTTGGTTTCTCAAAGCCCCTGACTATTCGACCCCTCAAAGGCCATGAAAAGCCTGAAGGTGAAGCACTTGCGGGGACATTCGAGAACAAGAAAAGACAGGGAAGGGTAAGGAAAGCAAGCAAAATGCAAATTATTGTTTCGCGTTTTGTTTTACTAAAAATCATCTGAAAGTATCTTTCATGCTGGACTTTTCGCGGCAAAAACTATCTTAAGAAGCATAGCAAGCAAATTATAACCGACCAATTCAAGCAAGTCAACCAAAACCTACCTTTTTATCAAATTGAACAAAAAATTTCATCCGATAGAAGGATATTTTCATGAAAGGCTTTACTTCAAAGATTTTGTTTTCTATGATACTTGCCAAACCTGACGCAGGGCTCGGAATACCAGCATGGAAAAAACAAGGATTGCCTGTAATAGTACTCAAGGAATAAGTTTAATCTTGAATCGCATCTGAGGAATATGAAGAGGAGGAAATTTGGACGCAAACTTGAAATACTTAGAACCGATAATGGAACAGGAACAATTCGACAAACTTGCTTGTCTGAACCAGCCGAAACTGTTCCAATTTGTCAGGGCAGCCTACGACATCTGCGAACCTGAACGTATATTCGTCTCAACCGATTCCCAGAGTGACACCGAATATATACGAAGAATGGCGCTCGAGCTCAAAGAAGAACAAAAACTCAAGACCGCCGGGCACACCTGCCACTTCGATGGCCCCAAAGACCAAGGAAGAGATAAGGCTAACACCAGGTATCTCCTGCCTCCCGATATCCACTTGGGGAATCACATAAATTCGATGCCCCGCGAGGAAGGGCTCTCAGAGGTTCTGGACATATTCAGAGGCTCAATGAGAGGAAAAACAATGATAGTTCTTCTTTACTGCCTTGGACCATTGAATTCCATATTCGGCCAACTCGCATGCCAGATAACAGACTCATTCTATGTTGCACACAGTGAAAATCTTCTTTATAGGCAGGGATATGAGGAGTTTAGAAGAGTATCGGGCAATGACCCGGAAATCTTTCGTTTCCTTCACTCAGCAGGCAGGCTTGAAAACGGCGTCTGCGCAGACATCGACAAAAGAAGAGTCTATATAGACCTCAAGACGAATACGGTTTACAGCGTGAACACTCAATACGGCGGAAATACAATGGGTCTCAAGAAACTCGCAATGCGCCTGGGAATATCAAAAAGCCTGCGTGAAGGATGGCTGACGGAACACATGTTCATCGTTGGAGTTCATGGAAAAAATGAAAGGATAACCTACATAACTGGCGCCTACCCGAGCCTCTGCGGAAAAACTTCCACCGCGATGCTTGAAGGTCAGACGATCGTTGGAGATGACATTGCGTACTTGAAGAAAATAAATGGTGAGGTGCACGCGGTAAATGTCGAGTGTGGCATATTCGGGATAATTGAAGATGTAAACCCGCATGACGACCCTGCCATTTACAAAGCGCTTACGGAGCCCGGTGAGGTGATATTCTCAAATGTTCTTCTAAAAGATGGATATCCATACTGGACCGGAATGGGCAAGGAATTACCCAAAAGCGGAATAAACTACGCTGGTGAATGGTTCGAAGGCAAGAAAGACGGAAAGGGAAAAGAAATCAAACCATCACATCCAAACGCGAGGTTCACCATCAGGCTCCAGGAACTCCCAAACTGCGACCCGAGACTCGATGATCCAGAGGGGTTGAAAATCGAGGCGATGATTTTTGGTGGAAGAGACACGGACACCTCTGTTCCGGTTGAACAGGCTTTCAATTGGGCACACGGGGTAATTACAAAGGCTGCCTCACTCGAATCCGAAACAACAGCCGCCACTTTGGGGCAGGAAGGCATAAGAGAATTCAATCCGATGTCAAACCTCGACTTCCTGGCTGCCTCTCTCGATACCTATATCCATAAATACCTCGAGTTCGTAGAAGATCTATCTAACCCTCCCCTCATATTCTCGGTAAACTACTTCCTTACCGGAGAATCCGGAGAATACCTAACAGGGATGATGGACAAAAAAGTCTGGATCCGCTGGGTAGAAGAGCGTGTTCATGGTGAGACTGGCGCTCTCCGCACCCCCACAGGACTAATCCCGCTTTACCACGACCTCAAGAGACTTTTCAATGACGCGCTTGGCAAAGAATACACCGAAGAGCAGTACCAGGAGCAGTTCATGCTCAGGATTCCACAGCTACTTTCAAAGATATCAAGGATTGAGGAGATATATCGAAAAGAGTGGGGAATACCAGAAATCCTTTTTGCGACACTAAAAGAGCAGAGAGCAAGACTCGAAAATATGAGAAAAGAGTTTGGTGACTATATTTCGCCGCTCGTTTTGTCCCAAGCAAACATAGAGGGAAAGTGAGGGGTTTATCTTTGCCTTTGGAAGATTACCCATAGGTCAAACTCCTGCTTTCTGTTAGAAGCTCTAACGTCATCATTCACTCAGGCTAATGAATGGGTGTGCTTTCTGTGCTGCTTGGGAAACGGAAGACAATGCTCGATTAGTATCATCTCTATGTTTTCTGCCAATTGGGCTGCTCAAGCGCTTTTAGCCATTGAAACAATATCTCAAGAACCCGCCCATCTCTTCTAAGACGGTGCCCTCCCCCTTGAAGAATCTTAAGTTCCTTGGGCGCACCAGCCATTTCGAAAAGCTCATATCCCTGCTCGACAGGAACAACCTCATCCTTTTCGCCATGAACAAAAAGCAAGGGGACAGGGCTTATTTTTGACACGAACGAAGTCGCATCATGGGAATCAATTTTTCTCTGCAAACCTGTTGAATCCAACGAAGCGTAATCATCGCGAATTATTCCTGCAATTTTCGCACTCTCAATGAAACCAGAAAGCACCTCAGGCCTGAAAACATCTCCGAGCCTCGCTGGCGAAGCGAATGAAGCAACACCAAGTAAACCACCCTTGTTCGAAGCCGCATACCTCAATGAAAGCAAACCGCCAAATGAAAAACCCGCCATCACCCTTCGGTCAAAAAGTGAGGCGAAATTCATTATCTCAATGAGGTCCTTGTACCATCCATCGGGGTCGAAACTTCCCTGTGAATCGCCCGTCCCGCGCATGTTCACAAAGAGAGCAGAATAACCCCCTTCATATAAAGAGTCCGCAAGAGCATCGTAACCCGGGTCGCCAGGTTCTGATTTTGACAGCGGAATCCCGTGGCACAATACAACAAGTATTGATTCCTTTTTCTCATGTTTCCAGATTTTACCCCGGAGTTTGAGCCCTTCCGATTCGATTGTTACTTTCTTCCCCTTCAAGCTAACCTCAAAAGTGCACCTGATTACTATGAAACCCCAAAATACCTTTTTCTATATTATTATTTGAAAAAACTACTTGTAAGTAAAATAAGGCGAGGGAAATTGAAAAAAGTTGCAATAGTTCGCTGTGAGAACTACGACCCCGAACTCCTGAGACAAAAAACTAAGGAGGCATTTGAGCTACTTGGAGGAGCGAAAAACCTCGTTTCCCCCGAGGAGACTGTCTTCGTCAAGGTCAACGCCCTTGCTTCCTCTCCACCTGAAGAAGCCGTTGTGACCCACCCGGAACTCGCAAGAGCCGTCATCGAAGAACTTCTGAAAGTAACTCAAAAAGTCATTATTGGTGACAGCCCCTCGGGTCCGTTCACACCATCTACCTTGAAGCGAATTTACAAAGGGTGCGGGTATGAGAAAATCGCACACGAAACCGGGGCTTCTCTTTCCTTTGATACAAGTGTCGAACAGGTAGAAGTCCCCGAAGGCAACGCGATAAAATCCGTATCACTCTGCAGGGCGATAAATGAAGCTGACCGCGTTGTTTCAATCTCAAAATGGAAAACCCACATGCTCACCGGAATAACCGGAGCAATAAAGAATATGTTTGGTGCAGTTGCGGGAATGAATAAAATTACATATCACTCCCGCTTCAGCAGAGAAGAAGATTTTTCAGAGCTCCTTGTTGATGTTCTCCTCGCGAAGCCTCCCGATATCCACATTGTTGACGCAATCGTGGGAATGGATGGAAACGGACCAAGAAGAGGGAACCTGAAACAAATGGGAATAATCGCAGCAGGGACCTGTGCCTTCGCACTTGACGCGGTAATGATGCGCCTCATCAATCATGACATTAGCGAAAACAAACCACTTTTAGCAGCAATGAGGAGGGGTTTTCTCGACCCTGACCTTGAAGATGTGGAAATTCTCGGCGAAGACCCAAACTCCCTTGTGATAAACGACTTCATGATGCCGGACAAGAAGCAACTAAGTTCAAGGATCCCTTCTCCTCTCATGGATATCTTTGGAAGATGGCTTGCGCTCAATCCAAGACCAATCTTAGAAAATTGCACCTCCTGTGGCAAGTGCGTCGAGTCGTGCCCGGCAAAAGCAATCGAAATTGAAGGAAAATGCGCCAAAATCAATCAAAAAAAGTGCATCAGGTGTTACTGCTGTCAGGAAATATGCGACTCAGAAGCAATCGAACTGAAAAAGCCTTTTATTTTCAAAATAGCAAGCAAAATCGCAGGCGGATAGTCAATCAAATAGGAGCCTCGATGGAAACTGGCTCGTTGAAATCAGAGAACTCTACATTGATGAAAACCTTCAGGATTTTCATTCCTAACTCCTTTATCTTCCCCGAAAAACTCATCTTTGTCTTCTCGAGGAAGAAAGTTTTTTCTTGAATCCAAACTTCCATTTTTGCTTTTGTTCCCTTGAACAAGGAAGCATCGACGCCGGGCACCTTTACCCTTCCCACGTACTTTTCCATATCTACGAAAAACTCGAGATGATACCTGCCATCCTTGCGATCAACAAGTCTCAAATTCTCCGTGTATCGAAGATAGGAAGCAGCATCCACCGGAACAAAAACTCCGGCGGAGTCCGATTCGTCCTTCTCCGTCCAGCGCAAGGACCCGGAAGGTTTGACATAGGTTTTCTTGCCAATCTTTATTTCCTCGGTTGTCTTCCCACCGGTGGTGCTTTTCATCTGCATGCTCTCAGGAGCCTTGAAAAAGCCCTCAGACCTCGAACTGACCGATGTTATTACATCTCCCTCAGGCTCGGAAATGTTTATGTCGAGAAGAATCTCAATGTGCGACGATTCCATTTTCTTCTGCGAACGAATCGTTTTTTCGACTATGTTCTCAGGGTTAGAAAGAAGCTGTTCCCCGCAGCCAGTGAACTCAAGCAAAAGAAACGCGAGAAGAAGAAAAACGAGAAAAGGAAACTGGAAGACTCGCGTTAGTTCCCTTTGCTTCTTCTGAAGATTCCGATAACCTCGCATATTCCCAATTCTCTCTAAGCCTAACAAAAAATTGCTGAAGCCCGGGACAATCCTCTTCAACTCATCCACATTTAGCAGGCTGATTGAGGTCGAGTTTCCGCTTACCGCACTGCCGCCTCAACATATTCCCTAACAGCACTGTACTGGCTGGCCTCGCGTCTCAGATAAGCGGATGAAAGAGCCGCCCTTCGACAAGAAAGCGCAATGACATTGGTAAAGGGGGAACCAACATCTATTCCAAGAAAAGCTTCGTGTCCACCCATTTACTCACCCATGACATAGACCGAACTACTCGATTATCTTTCTGTCCTCTTCGGCCGGATTCTCGAACTTCGAGTAAGACCCCATCCAGAGAAGTTCAAAGTGCCCGGTTCTGCCATTTCGATGCTTGGCAACATTTATCTCTGCGATACCCTTGAGGTCTTGATTTCTCGGGTCATCCACCTCGGGACGATAGATTAGAACAACCACGTCAGCATTTTGCTCAATTCCACCGGATTCCTTGAGATCCTCGAGGCTTGGCTCCTTTTTCGCTCCCTGAGCAGGTCTTCTGAGCTGAGATACCGCAATAAGCGGAACTTCAAGCTCCATTGCGATTACCTTGAGGTCTCGTGCAATTCGCGAAACATCCTGGGCTCGGTTCTCTGGCTTGGAACCATACATGAGTTGAATGTAATCAACTATGATTAGCCCGATGTTCTCTTTCGCTTTCCACTGCCTTGCAATCGTGCGCATTTCCATGAGCTTGATATCGCCCGTATCGTCAATGAAAATCGGCGCGTTCGATAGAGTCCCACACGCGTGTACAATTTTTTCCACTTCTCTGTCGATCAAATCACCGGTTCGATACTTAACCGAGTCAATGCGTGATTCCCCGAGAAGAAGTCTTTCAGCAATGTCAGTCTTGTTCATCTCGAGAGAAAATATGAGAACGCCTATTCCTTCATGAACAGCAGCGTGGTGTGCGATGTTCAGCGCAAAACTCGTCTTTCCCATAGACGTTCTACCGCCTATGATTATGAGATTTGATGGTTGAAGTCCGCAGGTTATGTAATCAAGGTCATAGAAACCAGTTGGAACGCCAGTAATCCGGGAACCCTTCTGCTGCGCCTCTGTCATCCTCTCGAAACTCTTTACCAAAGGGTCTTTGATATGGCTTATTCCTTCCCTTCTGAGCCGCTTGCCAAGTTCAAAAAGAGAGGATTCCGCTCTATCATAGAGAATTTCCGCTTCATCTGATGTCTCGTATCCCATCGCAGCAACCCGATATCCGAGGTCTATCAGATTGCGACGAAGAGATGCCTGCCGGACAATTTCAGCGTAATGCCTCGCGCTGTGAGGATTCGGCGTGTGGTCAACAAGCATGTGTATGTAAGCCTTGTCACCAACCTCTTCAAGGATGCCACGCTTTTCGAGTTCCTCTGCTAAAACAACCGGGTCTGTAACTGAACCCTTCGCGTAGAGCTCGACTAACACCTGAAATATCTTTCTGTGTGCATCCTTGTAGAAGTCCTCTGGAACAAGCAATTCCTGAGCAATTGCCACAGCCTGGTGTGAATATATCATTGAGCCGAGAACAGACTCCTCGGCATCGAGGTTATGGGGAGGCACGCGGTCAAAATTTGCTGCTTCAGCCGGCATTTGCACCTCAAGCCTCACCGCCTTTTTCTTTCCTGTCTAATACGCTTTTCAAGTCTCATTCTCTTTTTCCGACACTGCCTCTGTTTCGGAAGGTAGTTGTTCTGCTTCAACCTCGACCGGTTCCAAGGATTCCTCGGGAACAAAGCCCTCACACTCGACTAAAAGTTCCACCTGAAAATCGACATCAGGGTGGAGCCTCACCCGCGCTGAATAAGTCCCCACCGAGCGAATTTTTTCGTCAAGAAAAATCTTGTGACGGTCGATTTCCTCACCTAAAAGATCTGTCATCAACTCTGCTATATGCCTGTTCGTAACCGACCCGAAAAGCTTTCCCGTTTGAGAACACCTTACTTTGATCTTCAGGGGAAGCGAAGCCTTTATTCTTTCAGCAATAGCCTCGTATTCTTGCCTTTGTTGCAGCGCCTTTTTCTCCAGAGCCTTTTTTCTCTCCTCGATTTCCTTCAAGCGCCCGCGCTCTACGGCCACCGCAAGACCCTTTGGTATGAGGAAGTTTCGAGCATAACCACCCTTTACTTCCACAACCTCACCCATGCGGCCGAGATTTTCCATGTCCTGAACTAAGAGAACCCTCAAAATTCTCACCCCTCTTCAAGGTTACTTTCGAGGATAAGGAAGAAGCGCCATCTCTCTTGCGTTCTTTATCGCATTGGCAAGTTCTGATTGGTGAGAAGTGCACACTCCGGTCACGCGCCTTGGTCTTATCTTTCCTTTATCGGAAATGAAACGGCGAAGAGTAGGAATGTCTTTATAGTCTATGTATTCTATTTTTTCCTTGCAGAAATAACAGTACCTTTTCCTTTGCCTTCTAACATACCCGGTTTTCTCGTTCAACTTAAGCGAACACTCCCCTCAACACTCCTTAGACAAAAATCCCTAAAGCGGCAGGTAACCTCCCTCATCTCCCCCTTCAATCGGAGGGATATCTATATTATCCATTTCCCCGGCTATGCCTGCCGCGCCCTCGAATGCCCTTTCGTTAGGTGCCTCTCCGGCTCTCGGCAGAAATTGGACATTCTGGGCATTTACCTCAACCGCATACCTTTTCTGCCCGTCCTGAGTTTCCCATGTTCTTGACCGCAATTGACCATCAATGGCAACCGCGCGCCCCTTTCTCAAGTACTGATAACTTGTTTCCGCCTGCCTTCCAAAAACACTTATGTTGAAAAAATCCACTCCCTCGACACGCTCCCCCTGCTCATTCGTGTAGGGCAAGCGGTTCACAGCAATGCCGAATCTCGTAACTTTTTTCCCAGAAGGCGTCATTCGCATCTCTGGGTCCCTCGTGAGATTCCCCACCAAGACAACCCTGTTAACCGAAGCCATCCACTTACTCCTTCTTCAAAACAAGCGTCTTCACGCGTAAAATTTCATCCCTCATACCAGCAGAACGCTCGAGTTCCGGAACTATCTCAGTTCCTGCCATAAACTTTAACACAGCGTAATGACCGTTATCCTGACGTTTTATGGGATACTCGAGTTTTCTGGTCCCCCACATATCAATTCCGGTAACCTTCCCGCCGTGCTTATTGATTAGCACTTCCATCTCGCTCAGGACAGCTTTTGCCTGCTCATCTGTAAGGCTCGGACTTAAAATGAACAAAGATTCGTAACTTCGCAAGAACAGCCTCCATTCAAAAAATGATATTCAAAAAAACGAAAAATCTCGCTTAAGCGTGCTGCATATTATAGCACCCGATTTCAGGGCAAGCAAACAAGGTTGGAAAAGCCTAATTTTCTTTGAAAACCACAAATTATTTGTCAATTTCCCAAAAAAGTAACATAAACCTTCGGAATGTCATTGGCAGATTCTTGTTGGATATTCTGATTGAAAATGCAAGCCGTATTATGATTTTGTCGCAGCATTATGATAAATTTATTCTTGGTAGCTTTGCTCATGAACGGAGAGCAAGTTGAAACTAAAAAACGTTATGGAAGACCTCGTTGCGGAGTACGTTGATGAGGCAATTTCAAACGATAACGACTTCTGCAAATGCGAGCGGTGCCGTCTTGACGTAATCGCGCTTGCCCTCAACAAACTCAAGCCAAAATATGTTGTCACAGAGAAAGGATACGCTTACGCGCGCCTTGGCGAACTTCAGGCTCAGTTCCGAACAGATATGATTGTCGCAGTCAAAAAGGCGATGGACATCGTCAAGAAAAAAGCACGCCATTGAGAGCCGGAAAAAGCGGTGAAAACTTGAATCCACATGAGAGCGAAACTCCAAAGCCTTTTAGATTTGAGTTCTGCAAAGAATGTGGTACGTGTTTCTCCCTTTGTCCCGTACTCTCCTTTCCCATAGAAAAGGCACAGGGCGAAATCAGAAAAGTCAAGTTTGGAGGAAGTTCCCCGGTTCTCTCAAAATGTACTGGCTGCATGGATTGCGACTTTTTCTGCCCTGAAGGAGCAAACCCGGCAGAACTAATCCTTTCAAGGTGGAGAAATATCAACCTCGAACGGAATCCCCTAATTCGCGCCAACTATTTTCTCCCTCATTCGAGACCAAACTTCAGAAGTTATGTAATCGAGCGGATGGGAAAACGCGAGAGGAAAATAATTGAATCCTGGAAGGACATGTCTCCCTCGAAACATATTTGTTATCCAGGCTGCAATATGATTGCAACCCCGCTTCTAACCCAAACAAAAGTGCTCGAGAAACTTGACATAAGAGGAAGCCTCGATGTCTGCTGCGGGGAGATGTACTGGCGAATGGGTCTTTTTGATGATGTTCGGACTTGCGCGGAAAAAACAACGAAATTTTTCCAGACACTAAAGGCAGAAAAGGTAACGATACTCTGCACGGCAGGCTATTATATGTTCACAGAGGTGCTCCCACATTTCGGAGGGGGATATCCATTCGAGATTGAATCGTATCTCGAATTTCTTGACCGAGAAATTAGTGCCAGCGAAATAGAATTCCAGAGAACTCTCCCCATGAAAGTCACCATCCAAGAATCATGTTATGGCAAGCAATTCGGGCATGAGTATATGGATATTCCAAGAAAAATTCTCAAAAGCGCCGGATGCCAGATTGTCGAGATGGAAAATTCGGGTGAAAAAATGCTCTGCTGCGGAATTGGAGCGGGCTTCAGCCCGGCAAGCGCCTACGACCCAATCAGAATGACACTCGCGGCTATGAGAGTACTGAGGCAAGCAAGAAAGACTGGAGCGGATGCCTTGGTGGTGTATTGCTCTGGATGCCTTCAGATGCTCTCAACCGCACGGATTCTCTTGCCGCAAAGCCCGCCAATCTACCACATCCTGGAAATCATCGAGCTTGCAACAGGAGGAAATCCGGAGAAATCCTCACGAAAGTCAGGTTTTACCATGCTATCCGGCGTGGTGAGAAATCAGTTTCCTCTCCTGCTGAGCCGAAAGCGGCTTCCAGTTTGAGGATACATGGTAGAATGCAGCCCGTTTGACACATCAAAAGAAAACTACGGTGGGAAATAGGGACTCTCGGTAAGGGTTCAAGAAAGACAAAGATGCTTGATTAGTATATTTCAAGAGCAAGGGCTGTGCTTCTCCTCATTGCCCGCCTGGCATCGGATTTCACGGGGGCACGCTCAGAAGGCACCGTTTATGGTTTTTCAGTCAATAATTTGACCCCTTCTTGAAAACAATCAAATAACAGATGAAAAATTCAAAACATATCTTCTGTCATTGACAAAAACGAAAAACTGTATTCTTTTATAAGAAGAACAATTCAAGTTCGCGTGAAGTATCGAGGAAGGAGGTCAAGTTGAAGAGATTTATGGTTCCGCGCGTAGCGCACTGCGGCGAGGGTTGTTTATTGTAGTCCCGGGCAAGACGAAAAACTACCCATCGAGCGCTTGCCAGGAAGTTTCTTCCTGGCTTTTTTATGAAAGAATCCTCGTCGCAAGGTTCCACAGAAAACCGCGCACTATTTCTATGTTTGAAATATCGATGTTTTCAATCGTATCGGTTCCCCAGTGCCAGTTTGGAAGATTTCCCTCATCATCGAATGCCATTATGCTCATTGCGTGATATCCCCTTACGAGCGCCGGTGTTGCATCAGTTGAAAGAAGCCTGTATGAGGAGCGCCACATAGGATAGCCTTTCTCTTTGATTACCTTTTCAGAAAGCCAAAGTAAAACTGAATCTGAATCATGCCCGATGAGCATGCCCTCCCTTTTGATATAGCAAAGATGGCCTTCCCCAAGATTGTCAAGATTTATTATTTTCGCATCCTTAAGCCGGCTACCATGCTTTTTCAAAAATTCAATCATTCCGGCAGTGCCGACCTCCTCAGCACCAGTCGCAACGAACATTATCCCGGGAAGCCTTGATTCAGACTCGCTCAGCTTATCCATGAGCGCAAGCATGGCAACCACACCGCTCCCGTTGTCGTTTGCCCCAGGCGTGAAGTCCATTCTTATCTCCCTGTGTGCGAGGTTGACAAATGGAACAATAAGAAATGCCCCCAAGGCAGCTGCTGCAATCCAGAGACCAAAGTTCGCCTCTCCCTCAAGAATTCGAAGAGCCATATTCACCGCCGAGAGCAAACCAACTCCTATGATTCCGCCTATCATAAGGGAAAAGGAAATCCTGAAATTCTTCACCAGTTTTGGATGGAATGAAAGTGCCGCTTTTGCACTGTCGTAGTGAGCAACAACAACCATGCTCACTTTTCCGTCTGAATCTGGAATCTCTCCGATGACATTCCGGCTCAAGCGATGAGGAAAAACTTTTGAGATTACGGGAATCGTCTCGAGGTCAATTGCAAAAAGGACAGCGTTGAGAAAAGCAATAGGGGCAGTATAAAGGACAAACCATTTTGAAAGAAAAGCGCACGAAATAGAAATAAAAAGATAAAACATGTAAAGATAGGAATAGGTATCAATCGTGAAGAACTCCTGGGTTTTTGTGTCAAGCCCTCTCTCTTCGAATCTTTCCCTTATGTATCTCGCAGCTCTTGCTTCGGCAGGGCTCGAGGCTCCCCTCGGACCTATCTCAACCGTCAACTTCAAAAAGTCTTCCCGGATTCCCATCCCGATTTACCACCTTTGCTTCCACCAAGAATGGCAAGAATGGGGTCAGGTCTTGCAATAACACATTCACTCATTATACACAAGGCAAGCGAAGAAATGTGTTATTGCAAGACCTGACCCCATTTACCAACCAGCGAGAAACCTCGTCAAGCACATTTGTCTCAACTTTCGGGTGTGACATATATGGTTTCGAACCAGCTTCATCTATCATGTTCCCAAACCAGTGGTCAAGTCCATCAAAAGTGATAATCTTACTTTCAAATCCTTTCCGCTTCTCCAGTGCTTCCATGAGCTCCCTGGCCTCCTCAACTGGAACAATTCTGTCGCTTGCGCCTGCCACGACCAAAACCGGAACTTCAAGGAGCTCAAGCGTTTGCAGGGTATCATGCTCCATGTGAGAGCGCATCCAACCGAGGAAAGGTTTGTGCTTGCCTATCGTTATTTTATCTACTGAACTTTCCACCAGGCTTACGAGGTAATTGACCCATTCCCACTTTGATTCAAACTCTTCCTTCCCCAAATTTTCAGTTTTTCTTTCTTCATCAAGCATCCTCAAGAAAGTGTCAGGAAAATAAGGAGCGGATGGGGTGGCGATAAGGACACATGCTTGAATGTAGGGATTCGAGGACGCGGCAGCAGATGCAGAAATACCGCCTTCCCCGTAGCCAACAATACCAATTCTCTCAATATCAATATCTCCTCTCATCACCAAATAGTCAATCTTGGAATGGATATCCTGAACCTCTGTTTCGAGAGTATAGTACCTGTAGTTTCCCTCGCTATCCGCTACGCCACGCCTGTCGCAGCTGAGAACCGCGAATCCCTCTTTTGCAAGTCTGTTCGCAAGTTGAGACAAAAAACCGCATCCAGTTCTATCCTGTGGTCCCTCATCTCCAACAAGAACAACTGCTTTGTATGGAGGTTTTCCGCGAGGGATCAGAAGAGAGCCTGCGAGTTCAATCCCATCAATGCTTGTTATCCTCACATCGAGGATTCTCCTTGCCCTCAAGGGATATGGCTTTGAAGCAGGTCTTCCGGGCCAGCCCTTTTTGAAAACCAGCCCCGTGCATCTGTCGCGTACCTCTACTATTTCGCCATTCCCATCGAATTTCAAAAGATAATTTATGCCGCTCGAGACAACTGCTACGGTTCGGTTTTTGGTCATTGTCGCAAAGGTCTCATAGAGCGACTTCCCTTGAGAAGGAATCATGGTCACCAGACGCAATTCCTTGCAATGAGACTCGAGTAATCTATCAAGCAGAATCTGAAGAGAGCAAACGGATCCTCGCTCGAGAGGAAAAAAGTTCATTCCCGGATCAAAACCTGAAACATCCTCAAATGTCTGTAAGTCATCTCTAAAGTAGTTGTAACGTCCGATATCCGTTCTATCCAAACTTGCGCTGAAAATAGGACCACCTCTATCGTGCCCGCCGTAATATGCCAGCAAATATCCATTTTTCGAAATTTTTACCTCTTGCTCAAGAGTTGTCTCAAAATCGAGAAACGGGCGCCTGGTGGTGCTTTTATATATCACAAAATCATCATGTTCTTCCTTCCAGAAGCGCTCGCTTCCTATGACCTCATCGTTCTCGAGTATCGAATACCCCCTCACCGATATGCAGCCCTGAAGAAATGGAAAGAAAAGCGTGAAAAGCGAAACCGCAAGAACAATGGAAAAAGCGCGAAGTAGGCTATTTCTCTTTTTGCTTTTTGTTCGCCAAGACCTCTTTTGTCCCATCCTGTCCATCATTCGAAGAATCCTCTTGATACTTCTTCACCCCTTCCGGAAACATTCATATTTTCGCATTGGAATTTGAAGCCCTCCTTGCTCGATAAATCACAAAAATCCTCTTCCTCAACACTCATCCCGTAGTGATGCGCCACAATCCCCCCAATATTGCGAATGAGCGAAGCCTCTTTGAATCCCCTTTTGAGATCGCTGTGTATATCGTGCTTAGGAACATAGTTCTTCATTCCTTTCCAGCGAAGCCTGCTCTTCAGCCTCAAGAAAAGGTGCAGGGGAAAGAGCTCATGGTTTAAGGAAGGGCGTGCATCGATGTATTCCATCAAAAGCCCTATTGCTCGAAGTTTCACGAGGCCAAAGGGAATCGGCGAGAGCTTTTCATAGATATCATTCACGCTCCTTTCGTCACTTTCGGCAATCTTCAAGCAGGAACCCTTTGGAATTACTTTTTGCCTCAGGTCCTCGAGCTTCAAACGTAACAAGAAAGTTGCCAGGACGACGCCACTGATTACTCCAGCAATGAAGAGAAGGCAGAGGAAAAGCCGTTTCAGAAACAGGAAAACCCTTCTCATCTCACCGTCACCTTCTCATTACTCAGGTTCTACAATCATACCATCAAATAAGATGACACTTTTTCAAGCGATATTCAGGAAACAAAACTTTTTCTTGACCGGAACTCAAAGCGAAAGGGCTTTGAGAAGAATTTTGCGCGCAATTGGGGCTGCAACCCTTCCGCCTTCCCCTGCGTTTTCAACAACAACCGAGATGGCCACCTTCGGCTCTATTGCAGGGGCAAAACAAATGAACCAGGAATGGGGTTTTGCGCCTTCAACTTCAGCCGTTCCGGTTTTCCCCGCCACATCGACACCCTCGATTTGAGCCGCAGTCCCAGTTCCCTTTTCCACAACATCAACCATCATTTCTTCAAGTGTCTCGGCCGTTTCGGTGCTTATTGGTTCAAGCCACTTCTTGGGCGTAACCTGCTCAATTATCTTCCCGTTGTAGTCCTGGATTTCGTTCATAAGGAATGGCTTCATTATCACACCATTATTCGCCACCGCACACGCGACAAGAGCCATCTCAAGCGGTGTCGCAAGGTCATCTCCCTGACCAAAAGCGCTTGATGCAAGCGCGACCTTATCCATATCACTCGGCCGGTCAATCCTGCTATCAGCCACCGGTAGCTCGAATAAAATCTTTTGATTGAAACCGAAAAGTTCCGCAAAGTGAACCAGAACCTCTCCTCCGAGCCTCAATCCAACTTGAGCGAAAGTGATGTTGCATGAAACAGTTAGCGCTCTTCTGAAGTTGAGCCTTCCATGAGTCGTTCTGCCGTAGTCATAAATCGTGTATCCATGAACAGGGAGCTTGCCATTACAGGTGAATTCCGTTTCCGGTCGGGCAATTCCCGTCTCAAGAGCGGCAGCCGCCGTTATGACCTTGAAAGATGAGCCCGGTGGATAAAGCCCTTGAGTTGCCCTGTTCACCAAAGGATGCGTCTGGTCCTGCGTTAGATTCCCCCATGGGGTTTCTGTATCCCGACCGGGAAGAGGAATCACCACATTCGGGTCATACGTGGGGCTTGTTACCATTGCAAGAACTGCACCAGTTTTCGGGTCAATCACAACAGCCGCGCCTCTTCGACCCTCAAGTGCATCACTTGCTACCCTCTGCAGCCTCGAGTCAACCGTGAGCACTATCGAATTACCTTTCTTGCTCGCGCTGACAAGCCTGTTCAGCAAATTCGTGAAGGTTAGTTTTGAGCCCCTCCCCAAAAGTTCGTCGTTGAATCTTTCTTCAAGACCGGTGCGACCGTACTTCCAGGAATCGTATCCCGTGATATCAGCAAAAAGTGAACCAGCTGGGTATTCTCTCTGATACCGATAAGGTGAGCTGCCCGCACCGACTTGCACGCATCTCGCTATCACCTGTTCGTCCGCGGTGATTATCTCTCCTCTTTGAATCCCGTATTCTTCTATTAGCCTCCTTTTGTTGAACGCATTGCCGCTTATCTCCTTAGCGCCAAATACCTGCACCCAGCTCAAGTTTACGACCACCATAAGAAGCAAAGCAATCAGAACTACGCAAAGTATTTTAATCTGCCTGTTCAACGCCTCGCCTCCTCTATTACTGACGAACTTCTCCTTGAGGCTCTATGCGAAATAACCAGAAGGAAAGCAAGGATGATAAAGTTTGCAAGAAGCGAGCTTCCACCATAACTCACGAAAGGCAGAGTTATTCCTGTCAGTGGTATAAGCCTCGTTACCCCACCCATAATCAAAAACGATTGAATGCCCACAATACTTGTAAGACCTACTGAAAGTAGTTTGCCAAAATCATCGGGACATGAAAGGGAGATTTTCACCCCTCTCGCGACGAAAAGAAGATAAAGGATTACTACCGAAGCAGCACCCAAGAGGCCAAGCTCCTCACCCAAAGCGCTGAAGATGAAATCGGTTGTTACCGAGGGTATCAAAGTCGGATGACCAAGACCAAGGCCAGAGCCGGATACTCCTCCGGAGGAGAGCGCAAAGAGTGACTGTGAAATTTGATAAGACTGGTTTTCTATAGTTGCAGGGTTGAATGGGTCGAGCCATGTGCAAACCCGGGTGCGAACATGGCCAAACCCAAGATAGCAAATATACGCGCCGAGAACAAAAAGGAGAAGGCCAAATACCACGTATGTCTTTCTACCCGTCGCGACAAAAAGCATCGCGATGAAAATGCTGAAGAAAAGCAGTGAGGAGCCGAGGTCTTTCTGAAATATCATCATAAGAACGGAGATTCCCCACATCATAAGAAGTGGAACAAAATATTTGATTTCGGGAACCGTGATACCAAAAACCCTGTGAGTGCTTATCGAGAGCAGTTCTCTTTTCTCGGCGAAAAAAGCAGCCAGAAATATGACCAGCAGAACCTTTGCAAGTTCAGATGGCTGGAAGCTCAGCGGCCCAATTTTGAGCCAGAGCCTCGCTCCGTTGACCTCTTTTCCAATAATCATCGTTGATGAAAGCAGCGCAATCGCAATCAGCCCAAGTGAGTATTTGTACTGGGCAAGGAATTCGTAATTCTTGAAAAAAAGAATCACGAGAACAAATGAAAGGGCTGCGACAACAATCCAGAGAGTCTGCTCGAGGGCAAGTTCAGGCTCGAGCCTTTCTATCAAAAGAACACCGATCATGGTGAGCGCTGCTGAAAGGGGAAGAACAATACTATCGGCAAGTGGAATCAGGAATCTCACCGCCAGATGAAGCACGATAAAAACGAAAGCAACAATTCCCGGGTAGATGAACCCGCGCGGCGAGATATGCCCATCGCGAGCAAGTTGAACTGAGGCAATCCCAAAGGCAAGCAATAACGCCAGAAAGACAATGAAAATAAGCTCCCTGTTTCGACCCCTGATGTCAAACCTCCTTGAATCCGGCGGAGGAGACCACTTCTATCCTTACCTTCGAGCCCCTTCCAACCCTCACACCATAACCGGGTTTCTGACTCGTAACGGTCTCTGGCTCAACGTTCCTAAGTTGAATCAGTTCGGGCACGGGAACGAGACCTGCATTCTCGAGTTTCTCGAGCGCCTCATCGAGTTTCATTCCCAAAACACGTGGAACGATAACGGACCTCGTTTCCGCAAGCTTTTCGAGGTCTCTCATCGTTTCCTCGGCATCCTTTTGAGACTGCGCCTCGAGATTTCCCTTTACTTTCTCGCGCATCGAATTCGGGAGAAACGAGATTTTCATTTCAGAAATGCTCTCAACTCTCGAAAGCCCCCAGAAAGGAAACCCGTGGTAAAGGGCAATTTCCCCATCCTTTTCACCAACAAAATAAGTCGTCTCATGAAGGTAATAAACTACCCCTAAAACAAGACCTATGAAGACAATTATTCCAAGGAGAATAGCCACTAATCTTAAGATTCGCCTCTTTCTGGGCTTTTCAGCACAAGGCAAAGGCGCAGGATATCCGTTACCAGGGTGAAGACCGGATTTATCCTCCGAGACCTTCTCTTCGGTCTCTTCGGTCTCTTCGGTCTCTTCGCCCCTTTTCGCACTTTCGCTCTCTATTCTTTCGAAACCTACAACCACAATGGAAATGTTGTCCGCACCGCCCCTTTCCAGAGCAGTTTGAACGAGTTTCTTTGCCGTGAAATCAATATCCTCCTCAGAAAGGATAGTCTTTATCTCTTCGTCCGAAACATCCCCAAAAAGCCCATCCGAGGCAAGAAGAAATTTGTCCCCGGGTTCTATTTTTATGGAGGAAATGTCAGGAACGACCTGAGGTTTGATACCAAGAGCGCGGGTGACTATGTTTTTTTGCGGGTGAACGAGCGCCTCCTCCTCGGTTATCTGTCCATCTCTCAGAAGTTCACCAACAAAAGTGTGGTCCTCGGTCAGGCGACTGAGCCTCTCCTTTCTCAGAAGATACGCTCTTGAATCACCGACATGCCCAAGAAAAGCATCGCTCCCTTCCCTGTAGATCACCGTCAGGGTCGTTCCCATGTCCCTGTAACGAGAACTTGATGATGCTTTCCTGTGAACAGCTTCGTTAGCCGCTGCAATTGCGTTCTCAACGAGTTTCTCGCCCGGGAAAAGACCGATGTTGTCCTCTATGTACTGTTTGACTACTGACAGGGCAAGATTGCTCGCTACCTCCCCGGCCTTGTGCCCACCCATACCATCAGCAATCGCGTATATGTTTCCTGTCTCAAGGATAGCGTCCTCATTTGTCTCGCGAACATTGCCTATTTCGGTTATGGATGCCGATCTTACGCTAAACATCATTGATGCCCTTTATGCAAGAAACTCAAAAACCGTCTTGCCAATCTTGATTCTGTCACCGCCTCTCAGCGTTAGGGGATAAGAAATCCTTCTTCCGTTCACGTAAGTGCCATTTGTGGAACCCAGGTCCTCCACAAAAAACGAGTCATCCGACCGGTATATCCGCGCATGCTGCTGAGAAGCATATGTGTCGCCGAGAACTATCCCCGAATTCGTGGCTCTCCCTATCGTAAGATGTTCCCCGAGCTCATACCTTGCGCCAATGTTCCTTTCTCCGGATATGATTACAAGTTGTGGCTTTCCCTTCTTCTTGCTTCTGACTTTTCTCTTCGCTTCATGCGAAGGGGCGCGTATATCTCTGTATATCGCGCGAACTACCAGAGCGAGGAAGAGATAAAGAAGGAAAAGTATGAAGTATCGGGCGGATATGAAAACGATATTCGGAATCAACCTTCAAGACCCCCGGAATAGAAGTTTCGTGGAGCCCATTCTCACTATATCATTCTCCCTTAGCGGAGCTTTTCTAACCCTTTTGTCGTTCACGAATGTTCCGTTGGTGGAGTCAAGGTCAACGACGAAGTAGGTTCCCTGCTCATGCTCGATTTTCGCGTGGACTCTGCTGACATTCGGGTCAGGCAAAACTATCTCGTTTTCGGGGCTCCGCCCAACTGAAACAGCATCCTCTGTGAGAACAAAAAGAGGAGAAGCATCGTTCTTGTCAAGAAGCTCGAGAACAAAAGTCTCTTCTGCCGTTTGAGATACCCTTCCCTTTTTCTGTTTTCCCTTATCTTCCTGAATCTCTCCCTCGATTCTCGTTTCAATCCAGAATTCCCCCTCGTGGAGTCCTTCATCTTCTCTGATTCTTACACGCGGGCGGTCCAGAAGCGCGTATCCCTTTTCGCGAATGTAGGAAATAAGCAGATTCTCAAGTTCTGTTGCAAGAACCGCCTGGTATGTCTCGAACCTCTCATAATCCTGCGGTGAAAGACCTATCTCATATCGGTTTGGAACATAAATCTTAAGCGCACTAATTGTTTTATTCCCCTCGAGCTCCCTCACGAGCTTCTTTCCCATTTCGACTGGATGAACCCCCGTCTTGAAAGCCCTCAGGAGAACACCTTCAAAAACAGATTCGAGTTTCTTCTCGAAATCCTTGAAAACCTTCATGGCGCTAATTATAACATGGGGTCAGGTCTTGCAATGACACATTTTTGGTTCTTTCCGACCTTTCGGTTTGTCAAAGAATCACTGTAGAACCGTATTTCATGCAAATGTTGACTTATGAATATTACCTGCTTGTGCCAAAGAGCGACTCTTCATTTCTGCATTGATTCGGGAAAAGCGAGGCTATCTAACAAATCTACGAAGCAAGATTCATCCCCTTGACTTTATCGCGTAGTATCAGAAACATTAAACATGAAAGATATTTTATATGAATTCTGGCAACAGGAGAATGCGTATGATAGTTGACGCGCACGCCCACATGGAGCTACCCATACCTGGCGTGATTCCATGCCCCGAGCGTCAACGTGAGCCCCTTGGATTCATGTACGCATATCAGATGGTTAGATTCAGGAATCCTCTCTGGAGAGGAGAGCCCCCCGATGCTTTGCGCGCCTTTATTGCAGCGGAGAACCAAATCCGTCTGTCAATGGGCTCGAAGAAGAACCTCCTCGAGAAAATGAACCGCGCCGGTATTGACAGGAGCGTCGTCCTCCCGGTCGCCCCGTTTTCGACAAGCAGCAGTTACCTCGAGCAGTGTGCCGACGAACCGAGGCTGATACCCTTCTCGAGTATCTACCCGTCCGATGGCTGGGAGTCGGAGCTCCAAAAGGCAATGGACTCCGGTTGCAAGGGGCTCAAGATACACCCGATTCTCCAGCGCATCCCACCGGAAGATTCTTTCTACTTCAACCTTCTCGATATGTTCCGCAATTATGGGCGCCCGATTATCGCTCACACAGGCGAGTTTAATTACTTCATCACCCCGGATCCCTGTTCGCAATATGGAGACCCTCTGCGCTTTGAGAGGCTTATCTCTGCATTCCCGGATGTCCCATTCATACTTGGGCACTCGGGCCTCTATTACCCGCAGAAAGCCATAGAACTTGCAAGGAGGCACGAATCAATCTACCTCGAGACTTCTTTCCAGCCGCTGAAGGTTGTCAGAGAAGCGCTCACAGTTGCAGGTCACGACAGGGTGCTCTTCGGCTCAGATTGGCCCGAGAGCAACCAGAGGTACTCCGTTGGCATAGCGAGAAAAGCGGCTGGCGGTAACCGCCGGCTTGAGGAGAAGCTCCTTGGTGAGAACATCCTCGCCCTGATCTCATAGCCGGGGGTTAACCGGGGGTCAGGTCTTGCAATGACACATTTTTGGTTCTTTCCGACCTTTCGGTTTGTCAAAGAATCACTGAAGAACAGTATTTCATGCAAATGTTGTTTTGAAACATCCCTTTTGTTTTGTTTTCAGAAAAGGGAATGATTTGGTCTTCCCATGTGGATACCTGTTTCAAATTGAGATGGCAAAAGCCGGCTCGGCTCACAAATGCCCGAAGCAAGACCTATCCAAATTCTATTGTGGCAATTTCAAATGGTTGCATCGTGAATTCAACACCATCCTCAGTTTTCCCCAGCTCCTCGAGAGGTCTCGAGAGGAAATCAACCTTTTGTGCCTTTTTGAATTTCCAGGAGGGAGTGAGTTTCACTTCGCTCGTCTTTCCATTCGTCTCCCAGAGCCGCACCATGATATTTCCGCCTGCAGTCTTTTCTAAGACCGAAACCAGGACATCTTCAGTTTCACAAGTTAATGCGCTATATGATTTCATGACTCCCGGAGAAACTTCATCCTGAAGCAAAAATACTCGAGGCGGATTGTTGTGTTTGTAAGCCTCGCGGGTAGAACCTGCTTCTCTCCAATCTCCTATGTGAGGATAAAGTGAATAGGAAAAATTGCGCTTTCCGAGTTCAAGCGCAAGGGGTCCAGAATCCCAGAGATAAATCTTGTCCGTCGAGCGAAGAAGTGTGAGAACAAGAGTTCCCCTCCTATCAAGTTTGTTTGGTGGGATTCCTGTGTTTATGAGAGTTATTCCCTTCATGCGCCCTTTCTCGTCCCTGCCTGTAAGATCAACGAAGTTCTGTGCCGGAAGTTCGTGCCCTGGTCTTTCTATTGCCCCGTATGGAATCTCATGAGTCCATGTGCCACCTGAAAGGTCGGTTGGAAACCTCACGCGAAGTCTCTTCCTCTTGTCCTTGAAATCGACTTCAGTGTCTATGTCGATACGAGGAGAGCCTGCCACAACGGAGTATCTATGGCTAAACTTTGAACGCCCAATTCTTCCTTCAACGAGAACAGTTGCCCTCAATGGGCCATTTTCAATAACCCTTACGCTATTGACTTTTCTTCTGTGAAGCCAGGTAGTCCCGAGGGCAAAAACATCATAGAGGTCGCCGAACTCCTTCTCGAGGGTAAGTCTGTTACCCCCGCTGAAGTCGAAAACTCCTGCCCCTGCGGAAGAAAAACCCTTATCTCCTTCATCCCTCTTCCCATCACAAACCGTGACGCCGCTCAAAAGTCCACTCGAAGAGTCAATATCAACGGTTATGAGCGAGTTCGAAATTGTTGCGCCTTCCGCATGAACAAGCGGAGTGAACGACGGTTCACTTTCGCACTTCTGAACAGTAAATATTTCATAACCAAGCGGGGGAACTCGGGGGCAGAACCCAGCGGTCACCTCCTTCATTGAACCATCGTCATAAGTTTTCCTGTCCAGAACCTGGTATAAAGCCTCCTTCCCATCAGGATCGAGAATCGAGAATGCCCTCCATCCAGGAGGTAGAAACAAATCAAAATCGATCCATGAGGAAACGGAAATAGATAAAGGATTGAAAATCAGAAGGGAAAATGATTCTCCATCTCCTTGAGAATCTCTTTGTTTTTGACCAGTACCGACTAAACGAAAAGAAGCCTCTTTCATAATGGAAGATGTCTCATCCAGAACCTCGAGAAACCGAGTCCGCATGCCCTCTGCTACTTCGTCATTTGAACATCCGCAAATCTGGTCGTGAAACTGGTTGTCCATCAGTTTCTGCCATGAAGACTTTATTCTTTCCAGAATACTTTCATCCTCTTCCCCAGTCGCAAGAAATGAAATGGTTGATAGTTTGCCCGCATCCATTAGCGCGAACTCGCATTTTCTGTTGAGCATCTTGAGACTCATTCTTGCGCTGTACGTTCCCCAGAGCTCTCTCTGGAATTCCCCTCTTAAAACCTTGAGTTTCTCGCGCGGAAGAGAATCGAAGAACCTCGAAGGGAGCGAGAAGAAGAACTTTACCGAACCGACCTCATCGTTCCATGCTCTCGACATGGTCCCATATTCCTTTTGAGGTCTTCCATGGTCAACGCCGCATGGGTAGAAAACATGCTCGGAAGCGGATTCTTCCCTTAGAAACAAATAGTTCTTGAGCATGACCTTGAGTGCGCGGCTTTTCTCTACCGGCATAGGATGTCCGACGTTATATTTCCTTGGCATGTTGTGCGCTACGATTCTCGTTCCGTCAAGACCCTCCCAGATGAACTCACTCGGCGCGCCGGAAGGAGGCCTCGCGCGTGAAAACGCAAAAAACTCAACCCCGGATTTCGCGAAAATCTGGGGGAGCTGAGCCGACATGCCAAATGAATCTATGAGCCAGCCACAGCGGGAATAAGAGCCAAACTTCGAGAGCGCGTACTCCTGCCAGAATACCGACTGCCTCACCAGCGATTCGCCACAAATGAGATTGACATCTGGCTCGCAGTACATCCCGTTTACATGTTCGATTCTGTCGGTTCTCGTAAGTTCAGCGATTCTTTCAAATAAATCCGGATTTTTCCTGGCAAAAGGCTCGAGATGAGGAATCTGGTCAACGACAAAAGTCATCTCTTTATCTTCATCGAGAAGTCTTAGCGCTTCTCTCAAATTCCCCTCGCCAATTCGCTCGAAAACATCTCTCAGCGCAAGCCATTCGACATCATAGTGAATATGCGGGACCACATGAACGAAACCAGGTTCAAGCTCATCAGGCGGCCAGGTGGGCAGAGGCTCAAACCTATCCGGGCAAACGGAGATGTCAGCCTTTCCATTCCTCACGAGAATTGGGAGAACAGGGATTATTTGTGAACAAACCTCCATCCTGATGAAAGCCTCGAGAAAATGCAAACCTTCGTCGAGCACGATTCCCTCGCATATTATTTCCGTTGCCTCTCCCGGCTTGAACTCTCTTGCCCCCATCTCTGAAGCAGGAATTTCAAACCCGCTGCTTCTTATGTGCATTCTTTCCGGAGGAACTTTCCTCCCATCAACCTTTATCTCGATTCCTTCAAGATACTGGTCGAACCAGGGATTCGTTATTGCAAGTCTAAAGGAGTCCTCGACGCCATCTTTGTCAATGTCGATGTTTCCAATGAGGTCTCTTACGAAAAACTGGTCTATTCCCTCAAGCGCGTCTCTCGGGAGCAACTCGCCGAAGCGCTCGAGTCCTTTATCGATAGCAAAAAGAACTACGCTGTCAAGCGGCTTCTTTGACAATATAGAGAATAGAAATGAAACAATTTTTTCAACCATCCCTGCCTCCAAAACAAACCGACGCCACTTGCGATATTGTATCTCTTCATAATCATGTTCTGAAAGAAGTGGGGGCACTACGGCTTAAGAACCCAGGAATTCCGCTTCGACTACGGCTCCGCTCCATTCCTGAGCAAACTCTCTTTGCTTGCTATCCCTTCATACACCACTACTTGGGACTCTAACGAAGTCGGTCCCAATCAGATTTTTATTGCCACATCTCTGCTCGCAGAGCAAAATTCAGGTATTCTTGATCTCAAAGGACTCTCAGCCGAATGGAGAAAGATGCATGCGATTCTTGCGGTTCTGATAGGTTTTATGTCGGCAATCGTCTCGGGAATGTTTGGAATCGGGGGCGCCGCGGTTTCAACCCCCGCCTTGAGAGTGATTCTTGGCGCAACTCCCGCAGTTTCTCTTGGGACAACTCTTCCGGTAACCATTCCGACAGCAACCGCTGGGGCATATACTTATTTCAAAAAGGGTCTTCTCGATAGGAAAATCGCTTTGATCTGCGGAGCAAGCGGCATACTTGGAAGTGCGGGTGGAGCATTTCTAACGAAGTTTTTGAATCCGCATTATCTCATGCTCTTGACAGGCGCCATTGTCCTTTATCTTGCAATCATCACCATAATTCACGGCCATAAAAAGACATACACTGAACTTGACGTTGAGGAGAAAGGGTTGTTCGTGGGAAGTGAGAGCAATTCCACGAGTTGTGAAAAATCACCAGTCCTTCAAGACCAGAAAAACTCTTGTGAAAATGTGTCATTGCAAGACCTGACCCCAGGTGCAACCCCAGGTGCAATAGGTTTTTCGGCAGGTTTTTTCTCAGGCTTGCTCGGATTCGGGGGAGGCGTCGTTCTTGTCCCCGCATTCCTGCACCTTTTGAAGATGCCGATAAAAAAAGCCTTCGGGACGTCGCTCGCAGTTATCGCGGTCATCGCAATTCCCGGAACCATCATCCACGCGCTCTTGGCGCATATATCCGGCTGGATTTTCCTCTACCTCTCAATTGGTGTAATCCCGGGGGCATACCTTGGCGCAAGACTTTCAATCCGGGCGAAAGAACCCTTCCTTTATGCTACATTTGGAATAGTCCTTGGCATTTTTGGAATCATATTCATAGTAAATGAGATTTTCTCGCTGATTTCATGAAGTTTCACAAGTACCACATAGACTGATACTCCTATTGCCATCATTGAAAATCCGAAAAGAATAATGGTTCCGAGATGAAACAGCTTGCATATTGTAGAATTTACAATCATGAAGAAGCGAAATACGCTTTCAAAAAAACACAAAAGCAAAGTCGCTATGAGGATTAATGGTCCCGCTTTTTTTCGGTTGTTCATGGTTGCCCTGATACTTGCAGCCAACCCGCTTTCCCTTCAAACTTCAACCGCAGCGCCTCAAAAGGCTTCGATTTCAATGGGTCTCATGAAAGACTCCTGCTTCTATTCGCCTGACGCAAAACCTGCTATTTCTATCGCATTCAACAACGGTACGCGGAAGAGCATCGGGGATGTTTCAATCCAGATGAAGTTTCAGAATCCCTGCTCCTCACGAGAGGCACTCGAAAGCGCAATGGAGACAGGAACAAGAAGAACATACAGGTTCTCAAGAACCCTGCTTGAAGGACACACGATAAAACCGGGGCATTCGGGCATTAAAATCGAGTTTCCCCTGAACGGAAAATTTTCCGTTGGAGTTCACCCGTTCGTGCTCGAGGCAGTCCAGTCGGGCGCTGTCATCGCAAGTGTGCCAAGTATCCTTGTTGTATGTTCGCCCGAGTATATGAAGCAGTTCAAGAGACTGAAACTTTCCATGGTTTTTGATGTCTCAGAGCCTCCCCATAAACAGCCAGATGGTTATTTTCACGATACAGAGCTTGCGGAGGAATGTAGTGCTGGCGAGAAGACGCAAGGCTGGCTTTACACTCTCACAGATGAGCTTGCAAAGCGGGAAAACTTACGAGCAGCGCTTTCAGTGTCTCCACTTCTGCTTGATGAAATCTCGGATATTTCGAATGGATTTGAATACAAAAAGGACGGGAAGGACATCAAAGTATCGCAAGAATCAACCTATTCGAGAAACGCAGCTTCTGTACTTGATATGCTTCGCTTACTCACGCAGCAGGAACGCCTACAGTTTTTGCCCACTCCATATTCCTCTCCGGACCTCGAGACTCTCACGTCGCTCGGCTGGTATGACGACGCGAAGGCGCAAGCAGAAGAGGGGAAGAAAAAACTCGAGAGAATCCTTGATTCAGTATTCGGAAAGGAGTTTTACTACCCACCCGGGTTGCTTCTAAATACAAAGGCAATGAGCAGCCTTGAGAAAATCATGGGAAAGTTCCTGATTCTTTCACCGCAACTATTAGATAGAAACTACGCAGGTAGAAAGCTCCTCTCGGGACTTACTCTTTCTGCACCGGTGAGAATAAAAACCGAAAAGGACGAGTGTATAGCAATTTTTTCCGATTCAAGGCTTGAGAGCCTCGTCCGCAAAGTTCGCGACAGCAACGACGCTCACAGTATTGCCCAGTGGATAATCGGGGAACTCATGACCCTGTTTGAAGAAAGGCCATCCGTGCTTCGCTCATGCGCTTTTATATGGCCAGGGTGGTGGCGTCCGGACGAGAGCGTTCTTCGAGAGGTACTCTCTGCCATCGAAGGAGCACCCTTTCTCGAAACAGTAACACTCGGCGAGTGTCTCATGTCCGTGCCACCCGTGAACAGAGAACTGCTCAAAATACCCGAAGCGCAGACGAAAGCCCTGGATAAGGGCGACCTTGAACTGCTCAAGATTGCGCGGGAAAGATCGAACGAATACCTGAAGTGCGTTTCGGGCAAAATCCCTCAAGCCTCGCTCGTAAAACAAAACCTCTATATTGCCGAAAGCCACTTATGGAGAGAATGGGGAAAGGAAAAGTACGCAAGAAAATACTCCACTGAAGTAGTGCGAACCGTAGCCGATGAATTCGCAAAGCTCGAGATGCCCTCGCCTGGAACTGTTAACCTCACGAGTGAAAAAGCCAAAATTCCTCTCTCGATTGTTAATGGTACCGGCTACCCCGTAAAAGCAAATATCGAATTATCGAGCAATGGTCTCTCTTTTCCTCAGGGCAGAAGAAAAAAAGTCAGGCTTGAGCCAAAGGAAAACCTACTCGAGATACCGGTCGAGGTGAAAGCAAAGGGTAGCGTGAGGTTTCACGCAAGACTTTACTCAGGTCACACAACGATAGCCGAAGTCTACACAAGGGTTCGCACCAGCAGACTCAACACATTCGCGATTCTCATAGTAGGCGTTTTATTAGGACTAATTGGTCTTATCTGGATTTTCAGGCTCTACAGGAGATACCAGGCAGGCAAACATAGGAAAAGAAAAAGAAAGAACCATAAAGAAAAAGGGGAAGAAGGGCCTTAAGCCAGCATCATTCGCAAAAGGCGCCTCCATAATGACGGTTGGAACGGGGATAAGTCGCATCACCGGTTTCGTCCGAACAGCGTTACTTGCCTCCGTTCTTGGAATGACCGGTCTTGCCACGCGCGAGATGGCTGATTCATTCAATCTCGCAAACATTACACCAAACATAGTTTACGATATGATATTGGGCGGCATCTTGGCATCCCTTTTCATTCCAATCTTTGTTGAATACCTCACAACGAAAGATGAGGAAGAAGCATGGTATGTCGCCAATTCAATTTTCAATATAATGCTCATACTACTTTCCCTGGTAACCCTCGCACTCTGCATTGCCTCTCCCTATGTAATAAAGGCGCAAACATTTCTTTCACACGGTACCCGTGCACAAATGGAGAAAAACGCAATCTTCTTACTGAGGTTTTTTATCTGGGAAGTACTATTCTATGGATTTTGCGCCATATATACAGGAATTCTGAACTCGTACAAGCACTTCACAATTCCCGCCTTCGCCCCAATCGCAAACAACATTGTCGTAGTCGCAACCCTCGCAATATACAGGTATCACCCGAACATCTACGTTCTTGCCATAGGCGGGACATGCGGTGTCGTGGCAATGACAATGATACAGTACCCCTGGGTTCGCCAAACTGGTTTCAGATATCGGTTCATCCTCGACCTAAAGCACCCTGCGATAAGGAAATTCATGCGACTCGCAGTTCCGGTTTTTGGCTACGTTTTCATAAATCAGATCGGGCTGTGGGTTGTGAACATACTTGCCACGCAGGTTCGGGGAGGAATATCAGCCTTTCAGTATGCCTATATATTCTTCCAGCTACCCTATGGAATAATCGCTGTTTCAATAATTACCGCTCTCTTCCCTTCACTTTCTGAACAGGCAGTAAAATCAGACCAAGAAAAAGTAAGAAAGTCGGTTTCGCTTGGCATCAGAACCACAGCGTTTGTGATAATACCTTCTTCAGTAGGCTACGCCCTGCTTTCAAAACCAATTGTCAGGCTACTTCTCGAGCATCTGAACTTTCGCACGAGAGATACAGAAATGCTTGCGAGGGTGCTTTTCTACTTTGTGCTTGGATTGTTTTTCTTTTCGATTTTCATGCTCATCCTCAAGGTATTCTACTCGATGCAGGACACACGCACTCCGACGATAGTCGCTGCTATAATAATAGGTCTCAACATCGGGCTCGACTTCCTTTACTTTTATACTTTCAAGTCGGATGTCATGAAGGTAGCCGGTCTTGCGCTTGGAAACACTACTGCATATGTGATCGGGGCTATACTCATATGGGAGGTTCTCAGGAGACGACTCGGCTCTCTTGACGGAAAAAGGGTTGCAGTGTCGCTTTTCAAGACCTGCCTCGCGAGCACCGTCATGGGCTTGGTTGTTTATGGAACCGCAAAGGCTTCGAGGGCACTTGTACCGGCCAGCCTTGGCGAGGAACTACTTGAAGTCTTCCTTCCCATTATTACAGGAGCGCTCACTTATCTTGCGGTAGCCACAATTCTTCGTTCTGAAGAGATTGGCTCACTGAAAAACCTTTTATTGAGATTTGCGGGAAGAAAGCAATCGGAAATCGAGCCACAAGGGAAGGAACCTTCTGAAAAAAATGGTATTCTATATTAAAAGGATTGAGGCTCAGATGGAGTAACATAGTCTTTGAACATGAGTTTGTTTTCGGGGATGAACATGAAGAATCAGGCTGGTCAGATTATCTTAAGGCACGTAATAAAACTAGGGTTGACCATTGCGATCATCGCATTTCTAATCTGGGCTGTAGGGCCAATCATTTTCTACCGGATTTCAACTATTCAAGACGCTGAAGACCTTGCAGGCGCCATTGCATCAGACTACAAAATGTACCAGAATGAGGACCAGGCTGTTCAGGAAGGAGCCGAAAAACTCCGCTTTATGGGTTACTCGGATGAAGAAATAGGAAAGTGCGTGGTTGAATTCCTTCCAGTTGGCGCTCAGCCCAAAACATCAGTGAGGGTAACCGTCGTGAAAATTGCAACCAATTCTGTCATCAACTACCTTGGCTGGCTCAAGCGCTTCGCAAAAATTTCTACCTCAAAGGAAGCCTCAATATAGGAGGGGAAATAGAGTCAGCCCCTTAGGCAGTGCTTGACGCGAATCTTCCATTTATCAAGCACTCTCTCCTTCCTTAGTTTCAACTGGATAGAAGAATTGAATAGCATCTCTGTTGATGCCCACGAATCCCGCTTTCTGCAGAAGCTTACCGTCTGAAAGGCTATATATCTCCGCGTCGGTCAATGGAAGAAAAACATTATCCTCAGCGTTAACAATATCAAGAAGGCGCGCGCCAGGATAACGATGCATATATCCAACTATCCTGAAACGCTCAACGATTATCACAACCCTTGTTTCTTCACCTGGAACATTCATACCCTTCCTCCTGACTCTTTGTTTCCGTATCGATTTTAGAGCCCCGAGACATTAAGTTCAAATCAAAAAATGATTTTGGTCTCTAAAATGAAAAACACAATAAGAAAAGTGACGATGATTCTTTCTCAAAGAGCATTTTCAGCCAAGTGGTGAAGGACATTGGATAAAAGAAGTACGGCAGTGGCAAGAATGAAGGGAATGGTAAGTCCAGAGAAGAAACCAACCCTCCTCCCTCCAAGAAAATCAAGAAGAAGATGGAATAGCGCGTAGCAAAGCGAGTAAATAGTGGCAAAGATTGAAAGTGTAACAATAGGTGCCCAGAACCAGAAAGCTCCCGGCCAATTCAAAAGTAGAAGCAAAGAAAAAAGTGGTGGGGCGGCGAATAATACCAGAATTCCCCACCTTTCAAACATCGTTTTCTCTTCTCTGTCGCCAGCTTTTTCTTCCCATGAATATCCCTTCATAAAAGGAAAAACAAGAGCAGAAATTGATGCTCCGGCAAGCACCCCGGTCAAAAGCCGCACGAGATTTGTTGATTCTCTGAGCCCGGCGTATGAAGTAATCGCGTCAACAACAGTTGGAACAATCATCAAAGCGACTATGAGCAATTTTTTGCGCGATGGATGTTTGGGAGCCTTGCCGCGATAGATAATGAGAAATGCAAGCATGCAGAAAAAAAATGAAAGATAAATGCCGGTGTCACGGGCGCATACCGGAAGAGTTCTTCCGTCGAACTCGAGGCAACGGGAAGGAATCTGATGACAGATTGCATAGCCAATCTGCCTCATCACCCACAACAGCGCATTTTTTATTGATTCCATGCAAATAATATAAGGCATCAACTGAATATGTGAAAAATCCCGAATGGATTCCTTTCGGATTTTGAAACCCGTTGCGCAAAAATCAACCTCGTTTTTGTAAAATAAGGCTGAAGGGTGTGAGTAACCCACGTTCCCGAAATCTGTCGTCTTCACGCAAACGTTTAGTAGTAAAGATCGAAGGTTGTTGGTCAAAAAATGGAAAATGAAAGACCAATTCTTTTTAACGAAGTTCCTTCTTTAAGAAGAAAAATTCCATGGATCGAACTGGGAGAGTTCCCAACCCCCGTCGAGAAACTCTCCTCACTCGGAAAGAACGAAGGGTTGAGTGAATTCTACATCAAGCGCGATGACTTGAGCTCTCCATTCTACGGGGGGAACAAGGTAAGAAAACTCGAATTCCTTCTCGCTAATGCTCTTGAAAAACACAAAAGGTGTGCGATTACCTTTGGCGGCGCGGGTTCCAACCACTTCCTTGCAACAGTTATCCATGCCGAAAGAGTCGGAATCCAGACAATTGGTGTTCTTTTCCCTCAACCTAACGCTTACTATGTGAGAAAAAACCTTCTTCTCGACAGAACTCATGGCGCGACTTTGATTCCTTCAGCAACGCTCATCACTGTCCCGCTTGCATTTGTAGAAGCGCTATTTCGTGGATTCTTGATTGAGGGCGGTAGGATGCCGTTCATAATACCCCCAGGAGGAACAAACATAGCAGGATGTCTCGGATATGTTGAAGCAGCATTCGAACTCAAAAGGCAAATCGAGGATGGCCTCCTTCCGGAACCAGAATTCATATTCGTAACACTCGGAAGTGCCGGCACAGCCGCGGGTCTTCTCGCGGGCGCCATTCTTTCAGGGCTCAGAAGCAAAATTGTTGCGGTGCGGGTTGTTGAAAGAATTGTTTGTAACGAAATGATACTTGGCTGGCACACCAACCGCACCCTTCAATTCTTGAGCAGATTATCCCCTCAACTACAGTCAAGAAAGGTGAAAAAAAGTGAAATTTTGGTTCTGAACGATTACGCGGGAGAAAAATACGCAAAATTCACAGCCAAAGGGGTTGAAGCAGTCAGGAAAGCTCGCGAACTCGAAGGTCTTTCCCTTGATGGAACCTATACCGGAAAGACGCTCGCGGCGGCACTCGATTTTCTCAAAAATGGGAGAAATAAAAGCCCGGCTCTTTTCATAAATACCTATAACTCAGTTGACCTCTCAGGAGAAATCAAAAACGTTGATTATCATGGGCTTCCAAAACCACTTCACAGGTATTTTGAAGAACCAACGCAGGAAGAGCAAATGGGACTCGACTATCTGTAGCAGAGATTACAGTAAAGCCATGAAGGTTCTTGCAAATCAAAAAGACGCTCAAGTCTTTTTGCTCTCAGCCTTGGTGTTCCGTTCCATAAATACGGTGTCGTACCGAGAGCGTCGAGGCGCTGCTCCCGCAAGGCGCGCGACCGACGCGTACTTCTCTTGTACTCGGAGGGAGCGGAACGCTCTTTTGTGGATGGATCGGGGATCGAATGCAACCGTATTTATGGGATGGGGCACTTAGCCCGTATGTAAAATCAACAGCAGGCCATCTTTCAGGGTGCCCTTCCACCTCTAAATCTCAAGAACCCTAACCCGATAGCCTCGCCTTGAAAGGTAAGTTGCGATAACCATTCCGTAAAGACCAGTCAGGCGAACATCTGCCATAATCCACTACCTGAAAAACAGGCCCGCTTGCCTACCTCAATCAATTTCAGAAATCCTTGAATTCCCCCGCGAGTTTTCTTCCCATTTCTTCTGCCTGTTCAAGAGCACCCGGGACATCTCTAATAGCGCCCTTTTCATCAACACCCCTAAAAAGCAACCTCTCAAAGCTTCTTATATCGAGCATCGCAAAGAAATAGGACACAGTTGGAAAAGCGCCTTCAAACACACGAGACCTATTTGAGCCAGCCGTTGAAATCCATAAACCTCTTCGTAAGTCACGCAAATCCTTAGAAACAATCTCCTTCTTCAAGATACTCTTTCTTGCCCAGAAGCACTGCAGGCGATCAATGAGAGCCTTCCCCTGAGCGCAGATGCCCATGCTGAAAATGGGAGCAGCAAGAATAATAATGCCATGTGTCTCGAGTAAGGGATAGATTTCCTGCATGTCGTCGTCCTGAACGCACTTTCCAGTCTTGAAGCAGGCATTGCAGGCTCTGCAGGGATTGATTTCAAGTTGTGCCGTGTCAATTCTCAGAACAGAAGCGCCCATTGAAAGAGCGCCTTCTAACGCTCTTTCAAGCAGCATAGCTGTGTTCCCTTCCCTCCTGGGGCTCGTTGAAAGACCCACTACCTTTATGACTTCCTTCAATCTGTCAAAACCTCCCGCTCACTTCTCCCTGGCTTAAACTCAAGTGCTATTCTACAATCTTTCAAGGAATGTGAAGCATGGTTTTCCTGAATCCATGCTCATTCTCAGATTGAAAGGGGGCATTCATGAAAGAGGTTACCGTAGTGGGAGCGGGAATCTCCGGGATGGTAGCGGCAATCAACCTCGCGCGGGAGGGAAGGCGTGTCATTGTACGAGAAAGAAGAAAGTCGGTTGGCGGCGAAACAGGTATCAAGGGATTAGAGGGTAAAGTCATAAAAATCGGGGATGGCACACCCTTGAATCTCGAACGCATCAAATCATATACGGGAATAGATATTTCAAGCGTTGCGGTTCCACTGGTAAGTGCAACAACTTACGCCTACAGAGAAAAATCCGAAATCGAGTTCGTGCCGAATGTCAAAGCATACCTCGTTGAGCGGGGACCAAGAAAAACATCCCTCGATGTTTTTCTTTACGAAAAAGCGGTATCAGAAGGAGTCAGGTTCAGTTTTGAAGATACTGTAAGAGATTTTGAAAACCTGCCCGCTGACACGATAATTGCAACAGGTCTTTTCAATGATGCGTTCAAGGAACTCGGCGTTCCCAATATGCAGGTATTCGGATATCTCGCCATGGGAGAAACAGAAGACAAGAATCCAAAGGTAATTATCTACCTCGATGAATATACAAGGGATTATGCCTTTTACTCCCAGGTGAACGGCGCCCGCGGCGCCTGTCTTTTTTCACGTGGAAAGCCGCTTGATACCTCGGTAAAAGAGCGGTTTCAAAGGCAGCTTTCCGAGAACGACGGAATCGAGTTTGACGAATGGAATGCGGTAAACATCGGCGCTCTTCCCGTGCAAAGTGCGCGAAACCCCCGTCTTTTCGCAAGGAATTTCATACTTGCCGGCACGCTTTCAGGAACAATTGATCCCATGATGCTTTTTGGGGTGCACGGAGCGCTTGTCTCGGGAAAAATTGCCGCCATGGCAGTAGGGGACCATTACAAGGCACTTGAGGAATTCAGAAGAGTCAACGCAAATTTTCCCGCTGGATTCATTTTCTCATGGATGTTTCGCAATATTCCGCTTCCTATTCTCAAATATTCTGTACGCGGGGGGATCAAAGCATATCCTTTCCTTGGAAGAATAATAGGAAAAAGGCTTTTCTATCTCCTTCCAGGATTCGGAAGGATTTAGAAATGATACACATCCTTTAAAAGCTCGAACTAAAGAGGCAAGAGGTGAAAGTCGCTATTCTTAACACCAACACCTATCTTATGCCACCGGTAATCCCCCTTGGCATAGAGTATCTTGCCTCGCCCCTTGAAGCTCATGGCCACGAAGTTGCTTTATGTGACCTTGCTTTTTGCGAAGAGCCCGAAAGAGAAGCCGTCAAGTTCATTGAAGCTGAAAAGCCAGACGTGGTTGGCTATTCAGTAAGAAACATGGATATGGTGATAAAGAAGAACAATGTCTTTTTCCTTGATGGCGTTAGAAAAATCATAGAAGCCGGAAAGCAGGTAACGGATGCAACCACTGTTGCCGGTGGCTCAGCCTCACTTTGCGCAGGCGAACCACTTCGAGCCTATCTTGGAATTGACCACCTCATAAGGGGTCCAGCGGAAGGAGCACTACCGGCGCTACTGTCCGCATTTGAGAAGAAAAAAGAAATGCCGTCCGTGATCGACGGATGGTCATACGAGATACCGCCAGGAATCTCCCATAAAAGGGGAAAACACATATCCTATGAGCGCTATCTCGAGGCAGGTGCGCCAGTGGGAATTGAATCGAAAAAGGGCTGCGACCGCCTCTGCACTTTTTGTGTTGAAAGAAGAAAGCCTCTCATGAAGCGGGAAACCAAAAGCTTTGTTTCAGAAGCACGTGAATTAGCCGAACTTGGCTTCGATATGCTTTTCTTGTGTGACTCGGAAATCAATCTCAGTGGTGCGCACACAAAAGAAACCCTGAAGGCTCTTGCAGGAGAATCGCTGGGTATCTGCTGGACCGGTTATTTTAGCCCCTTTCCATTCGATGAGGAGATGGCGAGGCTGGCATCACTTTCAGGCTGCTCCTCCGTGACCCTTTCGGTAACGAGCTGGGAACTATCACAGGGATACCCTTACGGCAAGAAAGAAGTTCGTCATTTCTGCGAAGTCTTGAAAGCGGAAGGAATAAGAATAGCGGTTGACCTTCTTGTTGGATATCCGGGTGAATCAAAGTCCTCTATCGAGAAGGCTCTCTTGGCTATACAAAAATCAGCACCAGACACAGTTGGTATATGTTCATCAATACGGCTTTATGATGATCTCCCGATTACAAAAAAAGTGCTCAATGGCGCGCCCCCCGAAACCGTATCCGGTAAAATAATGGGAAACTCTGGGCTCTTAGAACCGGTATGGTTCTCGGGCATTGATGAAAACTGGCTCAAGAAGAAAATAGCCGGTGAATCCCTTTTCATCCTGGAAGGGGAAAGCAAACTCGGAACGGTCAACTACGAAAGGATTTGATTTTCCCAAGATGGAAGAAAAGCGAGCACAGAGGAGAAAAACAAAATTACTGATTTTCGGGCTCGTTTTCCTTCTTGTAATTGTTTTCTTCTACAAGCTTCTCGTTCCGGGCCGGCTTGTTTATCAGGGAGACCTCACCTCAAGCGATGTAACCGAACTCAATTTCCCGAGAAGAGAATTACTCGGTCGCTCCTTGAAGGAAGGAAGGCTTCCGGTCTGGACGAACTTGATAGGTTGTGGCTTTCCATTGCTCGGAGAGGGACAGACGGGGATATTTTATCCACCAAACTTACTCCTTTTTTGGGCGCTGGATCCGGTTACCGCCTATAATCTCTCCGTAATCCTCAGCTTCATCTTGGGGATGCTCTTCACCTTCATGCTTGCTCGTTCATTTGAAAGAAGCACGAGCGCATCAATCTTCGCTTCCATCGCATTCGGCTTGTCGGGATTTTTCATTTCAAGAATAAGATTCATGGCACTCATAAACGGGTGTTCATGGTTGCCCCTCGCTCACTGGGGGATGGAAGAGTTTTACCGCCACAGACGATACACACACATTGCCATAACCGGTTTTGCAATGGCGATGCAGGTATTCGCAGGGTTTGTACAAATTTTCTATATCACTGCCCTCTCGGTGGCTTGCCACTTCCTCTGGCGATTTGCCCCGGAAGCCTGGAAGGGGTTTATGAAGAAAGCCAGGGCTTCAAGAAAGACATTCGTGGTCGGGCTTGCGGCAATCTTACTTTCATTCCTGCTCGCCGTCGGCATGGCCGCTGTTCAGATTCTACCAACCCTCGAAGGCATGAAAGTATCGAACCGAGCCGGCGGATTAAAGTTCGAGGAAGCAACCGAATTCCCGATGAAACCCGCTGACCTTGCGATGTTTGTCACTCCATACAAATTCGGAAATCCCGCAATCGGGACTTATAACTTTGAAAAATACGGAATCTTCTGGGAAAAATGCGCGTTCAGCGGAGTCATAACGATTCTTCTGTCGCTCATTGCAATTCTTCTCTCGCGAAAAAAAGAGGTTTATTTCTGGCTTGTCATACTTTTTCTTTCAATAATAATTTCACTTGGCTCAGCGACACCGGTTTTCAAACTCCTCTGGAAGGTTATTCCGGGAATGAAACTTTTCAGGTTCCCGCAAAGGTTCCTCCTTGTAAGCGTGCTCGCACTCGCCATGCTATCCGGAGCGGGCCTGGACGCTCTTGCTCGGAAACTAAGGAAAATATTCCCGCAAAAAAAGCTCATTATTAGGGTTCTTTATGCCGGCTCCATTGTAATTCTTGTGGGAGAGTTATTCTTTTTCGGCACAACGCAGATAAATACCATAGATTCAACCAAACTTCTTTCTGAGCCCTGCACTGTTGACTTCCTTAAAAGCAACAGCGGCACATATAGGGTCGGGCACATAGGAGAACTCGAATCATGGAGGACTTTCGCCTATGACACGGCTCGAGGGTGGCATAAGAACTTCGAGCCTTACCTAACATACAGAGCAATGCTTCCTCCCGAATTCAATATGATTTTTGGCGTGGAGGCTATCGGAACACAGGGTCAGTACGGGATTGAACGGGTAAAAAACCTCCTCACCTGGACTCAAAACGTACACTACCAACCTAATCTCACCGCTTTCGTTCCCGATAGTTCAATTAGAATTCTCGGCACCGAAAATGCAAGGTTTGTCTTCTCACAATTCAGAGTCTCAAACAGGTACCTGGAACCCATAGCAGAAGTGGTGATGGACAAGGAAAACCGTGAAATATTTATCTACAGGAATCTACTCGAGCAGCCGAGAGCATACGTTTGCGGAGACTACAGGCTTATAGAAGAGCCTGAAAAAGAATCCCTCGATAGTCTCTTCGGGGCTGATTTTGATCCGCGCAGAAGAATAATTCTTGAAGAAAGACCATCGAAAAGTTTCAGGAAGGGAGGCTCAGGAACAGCAAAAATCAAGAAATATGGAGCTCGCGAGGTCACAATAGAAGTAAAGACAAAAGGTGGCGGATTTCTTGTCCTGTCTGATTCATTCTATCCCGGCTGGGAAGCGCGGGTCGATGGGAAGCCGAAAAAAATTCTCAGAGCAAACTATGCGTTCCGGGCTGTTGAAGTCCCCGACGGCAGGCACACGGTGGTTTTTTCTTATACTCCAAGTCACTATCTCACAGGATTTGCAATTTCAATTTTTTCTCTTTTGGTTTTCATTGCGGTGATTGTGATTGAACTGGCAAGGAGAAAAGGTAAACATAGCAAGGTCGTTTGATGTAGTTTTTCTGTTTGCCAATCTACGACTTCAAGAAGCGCAACCGATGTAATCCACCACTATCTTCCCTTGGCGAGCGCCTTCCTGCCTGATCGCTTTTCTGCCTTGCGGTTTGTGGTACTCTTTGCCTTCGTTGGCTGATAATTGTGTCCCGCTTCAACGAGCTCGTGGAAATAGTTCCTGAGCCATAAATCTATTCTGTAATTTATCATGTCGGGATTCTCGGCAGGTGTCGCGTGACTTCCGCCCGGAATTATCGTATATTCTGAACCCTTTATCTTTTCGTGCATTTCGTCTGATATTCTTTTTGGCGTCCAAGAATCCTTTTCCCCACAAATAATGAGGGTAGGCACATTCACTTTATCGAGAATATCGGAACCATCGTACTCCCCCATAAGGGCAAGTGCCTGAAAACCCGCATGCCAGTCCATCTTTGCTATGTAGTCGAAGTAAAGTTTCATCTCATCCTTGGGGGCAAGAGTGGGGTTCAATTCCACCCGCTTCGCGACTGGCATATTTATAGGAGTCAGGATAACGGGCTTCACCCACTCAACAAGCCATGGATTGCTCGAAAGAAATCGAAGAGTTCTAATAAAAATTTTCTGTCCGGCCTTTGAACTTGTGAGAGCTCCATAGCCTTCTGTGTAAGGGCCATCTATTGGAACAAGACCATAAACCCTCTCGGGATACTGCCGGAAAGCTTCGAGAATCGTCATGACACCCATTGAGAACCCGATCAAAATCGCCTTATCGATTCCAGCGTCATCAAGCACATATTTGAGATCTCTTGCATGGTTTGGGATGGTCAAAGTTGAAAGGTCAGAAGGGACCTCGCTCGGAGCATGACCCCGATAATCCCAGAGAATAACTGTGTGCTTCTGTTTGAAATAATCCTTCATGTCATGAAAAAACATGTAAGAGGTAAAAACCCCTGGAGATATCACAAGTGGAAGCCCCTCTCCTGTTATCCGATAAGCAATTTTTGTGCCGTCAAAACTCCTTGCTGTTCTTTCTTGGCAATCCGAAAAAAGCTCTCCCATCCTATTGTCAAGCTCCTTGACCTTTTTTGACACATAACGTTTCCCAAGCACTTCAACCTCCATAGGACTATCACTCCAGTACCGTTTCAAATGACTGGCATGACTCTTTTTCTTCCTTAATCAAGTTATCCAATTATAGCAGAATTCATGAAACCCTCACCTCTCCCCGCAAAAACGATAGAGAACCTCAACCTCCATGAAAGGACACGAAAGAAATGGATGAGGAAGCGTGCAACATACCTCAGGAATTCAAGAGAACTTCAGGGCAATTGAAGCAATGCCTACGGCCATTGATTGGAAGTTCAAATATACACCTCCTCTGCGCTGCGCTATAATTTCATTGCGTCGGGGTGTAGCGCAGACAGGTTAGCGCGCAGCGTTCGGGACGCTGAGGTCGCCGGTTCAAATCCGGCCACCCCGACCAATCTAAACATTGCGAATTTTGCGGGCAGTTTGTTTGCTCGCTCGCCCCGCCTGCGGCGGGGCTTCGCTCGCATTTTTCCTTGTATTTCGGCAAAAAATCAAACGGCTTTTGAAAATCAAAAATCAGTTTTCTGTCCAGCAGGCGGCGGTTCGTTCCAATTTTTTCCGCCAATGATTTTATTTCGTAAAAATCATTGGACAAAGCCAGTTTTTCGGCGTGGTGAGCGGATAAAATCCACTCTCTCAATGGTTCAATCCAATTGTTTCCCTTTCGCCCAAAATCAGACCTTCTTTTGTTGAGGTCTGTTTTTGTTTTGATAAGTTCGTCTTTTTTGGCAAGGTAGATTTCTTTTTCAATTGAGCCGTCCAAAAAGGCATTTACGAGTTTATCCAGTTTCTGCTCGGTTTCCTTGATTTCCTTTTCCAGATTTTGGGCGAAAGATTGCGAAGACTGGACATTTTCTTTTTCCCAAACTTCCACTTTTGCCAGCATTTTTTCTTTCCAGTCTTCGCAAAGAGCGACTTTTGAGATTTTGTCTTTTATCTGCTCAACTAACAAATCTTCTCTCAAATATCTTTGTGAGCAAGAGCCAAGCCACTTGGTGCAACGGTAATAGCGATAAGTCCCGCCGTTGCCGTGCGCCCATTGAGCGGTTATTGCCGCGCCGCACTCTCCGCATTTCAAAAGTCCGGTAAATGGAAAATAATGTCTTTTTTTGGAATGGCGCGGCTTGGCTCGGTTCTTTAACACTTCTTGAACTTTCTCAAAAGTCGCTCTGGAAACAATTGCCGGAAAACCACCCTCGTAGGTTTCGCCGTTATGAACAATCAAACCGAGATAAACTTTGTTTGTCAGTCTCCAGGCGGTAGGGCTCTACCCTCAGTTCTCGCGAGAGCGAGTTGATTGACTCGCCGGAAAGCATCCTCAAGACCACCTCGGACTTGCGGCGGACGCTCCAGCGCCCGTTGTGGGGTAGCGGACCTGCGCCGACGATAGCCGTC
>JAQUKT010000002.1 GCA_028718945.1 Actinomycetota bacterium
AAAGCCTCTTCTCTCCGTCCTCTACAAGGGCAACTCCACAAAGAAATGCCGCCTTTTCAAGGGAAAACGCCGCCATCTTGGCTATCACGTCCGAGGAGCAAAAGCCGAAAGAGTGACATGACCTTGCCCCATCCAACCCCCCAAGCCCAACCGCAATCATCTTCTGAATTCCACTCTGTACCCTCCCCGAATAGCCAGTATGTGGGGCAACTCTGTTCACCACCACTATTCCATCGGAGGAAAGCGCTGCCCTTTCCATGTACACCTCTGCCCCAACTGCTGATTCCCCTAAAAATTTGGTTCCCAGATCAGAAGCTATCGGAATGCCGATCGAAGATTCACTTACCCCGAGAGAATGAAGAATCGCGTTCTTGCCCTCCTTAGTCCCTCCACCATGTGATCCCATAGCCGGCACTATGAAGGGAGAAGCGCCAAACCTCTTGAGCCACGATGAAAGGGTTTTCAATATCGGCACAAGAGCGTCTATATTCCTCGAGCCAACAGCGATTGCTATCCTTTTGGCACCGAGTTTTCCGAACAATTCCTCCTTTTCCTTGAGCTTTTTCTCAAGCTCCGCCCCAGGATTGGCAAGCGCCGCGGCATTTAGCCGTTGCTTGATTTTATACATGTCCGGAAATCTCATCCGTCCTCCAAACATGACCTATTCATGTGCACATGTGCACGCTCAAAAATAATCACTTCTAACAATCCATCACAATTCACTTGAATCATTGCCTTCGCTCGTGACTCCATTTTGCCAACTCATGTATCATAAATAAAACAAAGAGCAGGCTGGCTGTCAAAGGAGGTGATATCATGCCAAATGCATACGTTGAGGGACCGAAGCTTGACCTTGACAAAAAGAAGAACCTCGCCGTTGAAATAACCGACGCGATGGAGAGGGCTTATGGTTTTCCAAGGAATGCCTATGTTGTCACCATAATAGAAAACCCGCCGGAAAACGTCTGCGTTGGCGGCGTAATGATTAGCGACAGAGAATCTCGGTGAGCATAGGTCTCCATGCAACTTCTACCTGCGGCTTTAAGGTGACCCATCGCAGCTTCTCATCCTGCCTGCCCACATGGCGTTGATTTGGTTTGAGTATCTGGTGGGCCTAGCAGGAATCGAACCTGCGACCTCACCCTTATCAGGGGTGCGCTCTAACCTGCTGAGCTATAGGCCCTTTTAGCTTAGACTATCAGCAAGCAGCAACATGTTCAACATTGTAAGGTAGAGTGTTCCTATCCCTTTAACACCGCAATCGGGCGCATCATTGCAACCTTTTTTGAAATTCCCGCGCCTTCACATACATCGACCACTCTTCTCACATCTTTGTAAGCTTCGGGAGCTTCCTCGGCAAGAAGCGAGGGTTTCCCGGACATCACAATAATTCCCTCGGATTCGAGTCTCCTCTTCAGTTCCTCACCCCTGATAGTCTTCTTGGCCTTGGAGCGGCTCATGACCCTTCCAGCCCCATGACAGGTCGAACCAAAGCTTTCTCTCATGGCACCTTCCGTTCCGATCAGTACATAAGAGCAAGTCCCCATATCACCCGGTATTATCACGGGTTGGCCAACGCCAGCGTAAGCCGATGGAATATCAGGATGACCAGCGGGAAAAGAAGCAGTTGCCCCTTTTCTGTGAACGCAAAGATTCAATTCCTTGCCGTCGACCCTGTGGCGCTCTATCCTCGCTATGTTGTGGGAAACATCAAACAGTAAGTCCACTCCGAGTGCTCTAACATTTCCGCCGTAGACTCTCTCGAATGACTCCCTCACCCAGTGCGTCAAAGCCTGTCTGTTTGCGACTGCGTAGTTTGCAGCGCATGTCATCGCCTCCATATAATCATCTGCCTCTTTCGTCCCCAGCGGCGCATACGCCAACTGCCTGTCAGGCAACTCCGCACCTATCCTTTTTGAGACTTTGTCCATTACCCCGAGGTAATCAGTGCAAATCTGATGCCCAACGCCCCTTGAACCGCTGTGAATCATAACTGTAACCTGACCCTCAAAAAGACCAAATATTTTCGCGACATCGGGCAGGAAAACCCTTTCGACCACCTGCACCTCCACAAAATGATTTCCCGAGCCCAGCGTTCCAACCTGGTCTTTGCCTCTCTCGAACACCCTTGCGCTAACCTTCTCGGGGTTGGCACCAGGATATACTCCCCCCAACTCGATTCTCTCAAGGTCCTGCTCTATCCCATATCCCATCCGTATGACTTCTCTGGCTCCGCCAGTAAACAATTTTTTCAGCAATTGCTCCGGGGTCTTGATCCTTCCTTTTATGCCAAGCCCCTTGGGAATCCGCCTGTTCATCTCAAAAACGAGCTCATCAAGCCTCACCCTCACATCATTTTCGGAAAGGCTTGTCTTGACAAGTCTCACTCCACATGAAATGTCGAACCCAACCCCACCCGGAGAGACAATCCCATCCTTCTGCTGAAAAGCCGCTACCCCCCCAATCGGAAACCCGTATCCCCAGTGAATATCAGGCATTGCAAGTGAACATTTCACAATTCCCGGAAGAGTGGCGACATTTGCGACCTGCTCTATTGCCCTGTCCTCGGCAGCAAGCTCCATGAGCTCTTCATCCGCAAATATGCAACCAGGAACCCTCATCCCGGGCCTGTAGCCAACCGGTAACTCCCACTTGTACTTGCCTTTTTTCCTCAAGCCCTCCATCAGAAAAACGTCCCTTCGTTCCTGTCATATAAACAGTCATTCCTCGCAACTTAAAAAACTCCACCGGACATCAAACGTCAAATATTACACGGACCATCCACCCTTCGTTTCTCCTTTCAACTCCAAGCTCGTGGTATGTAGCCGCTTTGATTTCTTCCTTCACCTTATGCCTTTCTGGAGTAAATTTCTCGCCAATCATCTTCGAAGAAATGCAGCAGTCGCTGATGCTCACGTCAAACTCTTTGAATATTAATCCCTTTGCGCTCAAAAGATACAGAATCTCGTTTAGCCACATGAACATGAGCTCGTCGAGGTCATCAGCTTTAAGTGAAATTTCCCTCTCAATTTTTCCCTCTATCTTTCCAAGATCGACAATCAGGGAAACCATCGCCAACGCTGCGCCTCTAAACAGTTCACCAAGGGAGTCAGCCGTTACCTCTACCCCGATGTCCGCTGTGTGCTCAATAGTCCTGAACTCCATAAAATGAATCCCCTGCTATTTCGCCGGCAGAGCTCCTACTCCTCCACTTGCTCCTGACTCTTCCCGGCCCATCCCAGGCAAGAGAGACATGCCTATATGGTCGAGCTTCTCCGAGTTTACCCTCGAAATCTATGGAACCACCTGTTCGTAGAACCAGCCCAATATACATCGGCCACCGATAAACATTTTAGGATTGAATTGCCGTAATATACTAAGAACAGCTTCTTACTCGCTGTCGCTATCAGTAGAATTGCTTCCTCTGTCGTCCCCTGAAACCACCAAAGCGACCGCGCTTACTCTGTCGCTACCACTCACCTTCATAACTCTCACGCCTTGTGTAGCTCTCCCGGTCCTGGGTATGCTGTTTACAGGCACTCTTATCATTGTCCCCTCCTGGGAAACAAGAAATAGCTCCTGATTTTCCCGAACGGCCAGCGCTCCCGACAACCCCCCCCTCTTCTCGGTCAATTTTATGGTCCTTACTCCTTTTCCACCCCTTTTCCGCAGCGGGTACCCCCCCACAGGCGTCCTCTTCCCAAACCCGTTTTCGGTAACAACGAGCAGATCTGTCCCCTCCACCAAGTCCTCCATTGTAAGCGCATAATCTCCGTTTGAAAGGGTAATTCCTCTCACCCCCATTGATGCCCTCCCCATCGGTCTCAATCCGCGCTCGCTGAACCTTATTGCATTCCCACTTCCTGTAATGATCATAATATCCTCGTCACCGCTGGTTAAGCATGCCCTTATCATCTCATCCCCGTCTCGAAGCTTCAGGGCTATGATGCCATCTTTCCTGACTGAGTTATAAAGCTCAAAGGGCGTCCTTTTGACTAACCCTTTTCTCGTCGCGGTGATGAGGTACTTACCCTTCTCGAAGTCCCTCGCTGCGATAACTTCAACCACTCTTTCCCCCGGCTCAAGCGCAAGTAGATTCACAAGAGCCTTGCCTTTTGATACCCTGCTGCCTTCAGGTATTTCGTACACCTTGAGCTTGTATATCTTCCCCTTGTTCGTAAAGAACAATACGAAATGATGTGTCGATGTTATGAAGAGGTGTTCAACGAAGTCCCCTTCCTTTAGCTCCATTCCAACAACACCTTTCCCGCCCCTTCTTTGCTTCCGGAAAGTCGTAACTGGTACTCTTTTTGCATAGCCGGAATGCGTAATTGTTATCACCATCTCTTCTTCTGCTATGAGGTCCTCCATCGAGAACTCCTCAGCGGGGCCTACTATTTCGGTTCTCCTTTCATCAGCATACTTACTCTTTATCTCCAAGAACTCATCCTTGATAATCCCAAGTACTTTACTGGGGTCCGCGAGAATGTCCTTGAGCTCCTTTATCTTCGCTCTTAGTTCTTTCTGCTCGTCTTTCAACTTCTGGCTCTCGAGTCCGGTCAATCTCGACAGCTTCATGTCCATAATTGCCTGAGCTTGAACTTCTGTCAACTTGAACCTCTCTATGAGTCTTTCCCTTGCTTTTTCCGGGGTTTTTGACCCTTTTATCAACTCGATCGTCTCGTCAATGTTATCGAGTGCAATAAGAAGTCCATCCAGTATATGCGACCTCTCGCTTGCCCTTTCGAGTTCAAATTTCGTTCTCCTGGTGATGACATCTTTTCTGTGGTCCACCTGCTTTTCGATGATTTGGCTCAACGATAGTGCCCTTGGCGCGCCATCTACAAGCGCAAGCATTATGATTCCGTACGAACACTGCATCTGTGTGTTTTTGTAAAGCAGATTTAGCACAACATCGGGGTTCGAGTCTTTCCTCAACTCGATTACAAGCCTCATGCCGCTTCTATCCGACTCATCCCTCAGATCGGAAATCCCCGTTATAGTCTTGCCTTTCACAAGCTCAGCAATTCTCTCAACGAGCCTCGACTTGTTTACCTGGTAAGGCAACTCGGTTGCCACTACTCGCTTTCTGCCAGCCTTGGTCTGTTCCACATGAGCTCTTGCTCTTACTTGAATGATTCCACGACCGGTCTTATACGCCGCCTTTATCCCCTCCGTTCCCATGATTAGGCCGCCCGTGGGAAAGTCTGGACCCTTGATCTTTCCGATGAGCTCGTCGAGTGATATCTCCGTGTTATCTATGTACGCAACAATCGCATCAACAACCTCGCCAAGATTATGAGGAGGAATATTAGTCGCCATGCCAACGGCAATTCCGCTCGAACCGTTCGCCAGAAGATTCGGAAACTTCGACGGCAGAACAACAGGCTCCTTCAGAGATGAATCGTAGTTATCTACGAAATCTACAGTATCCTTCTTTATGTCTTCGAGTATCTCCATCGCAATAGGAGAGAGTCTTGCCTCCGTGTACCGCATCGCTGCGGCACTGTCGCCGTCGACGGAGCCAAAGTTCCCGTGACCATCTATTAGTTCATAGCGACAGGAGAAGTCCTGAGCCATCCTCACAAGGGACTCATAAACAGCGGCGTCTCCGTGTGGGTGGTACCTACCCAGAACATCACCAACCACCCTCGCGCATTTCCTGTGCGGGTTCTGTGGAGTCAGACCCGATTCAAACATGCTGTAAAGGATTCGTCTGTGTACCGGCTTGAGCCCATCCCTCACGTCGGGCAAAGCCCTCCCAACGATGACGCTCATTGCGTATTCAAGATAGGAGCGTTGCATTTCGTCTTCTAACTCAACCTGCTCCACTCTTTCGCCAATCAGGTCAATCAATCAAACTCCTTTTGAATCCGCGCCTCCGACTCCTTAAATATCGATGAATCTCACATTTCCCGCGTTTTCCTGTATGAAGACTCTCCTCATCTCGACATCCGTTCCCATGAGCGTATTGAAGATCATGTCAGCAGCAACAGCATCCTCTATCGTCACCTGAATCAGGTTTCTTCTACGCGGATCCATCGTTGTCTCCCATAGTTGCTCCGCACTCATTTCTCCGAGCCCCTTGAACCTCTGAACAGTTGCCTTCTTTCCATCATTTTCACTAAGGACCCGGCCGAGTTCCTCATCGCTCCATGCGTAGACGCCGTCTTTCCCAACCGACACCTTATAAAGAGGAGGCTGAGCGATATAGACATATCCCTCCTCTATCAGTCCTTGCATGTACCTGTAAAAGAATGTTAGAAGCAGTGTTCTTATGTGTGCGCCATCAACATCGGCATCTGTCATAATAATTGACTTCCCATAGCGTGCTTTTGCTATGTCAAAATCATCCTTTATGTTCGTACCGATTGCGGCAATGAGTGCCTGTATCTCCTGTGACGAAAATACCCTTCCAGGACCCACTTTTTCCACATTGAGTATCTTCCCACGCAACGGAAGTATTGCCTGAAAGCTCCTGTCCCTTGCCTGTTTTGCCGAGCCTCCAGCAGAGTCGCCCTCCACGAGGAATACCTCACAAAGTTTAGGATCTCTAATCGAACAATCCGCAAGCTTCCCGGGAAGAGAGCTTGTCTCAAGCACACTCTGCCTTCGAACCAGCTCCCTTGCCTGTTTTGCAGCGCTCCTGGCTCTACTCGCGGTCATTACCTTATCGATTATTCTCTTTGCCTCCCCAGGATTCTCCTCCAGAAACTCGGTAAGTTTTGAGTTTACCGTCGACTCTACAAAACCCTTCATGTCTGGATTCCCAAGTCTTGTCTTTGTTTGCCCCTCGAACTGGGGGTCCTTCATCCTGACGCTTACCACTGCTGTAAGGCCTTCTCTTACGTCCTCTCCCGTAAGAGCCGGTTCCTTCTCCTTGATCATGCCGTGGCTTTTAGCATACTCATTTAGACTCCTCGTCAGCGCAGCTTTGAATCCTATGAGATGGGTTCCCCCCTCATGCGTGTTTATGTTATTTACAAAAGTGAATATGTTGTCTATGTATCCTGAATTAAACTGAGCAGCCACCTCAACTTCCGCATCATCCCTTCTTCCACCGAAATATATGACCTTCCTATGGACCGCTTCTTTCGTCTGGTTCAGATACTTTACGAAATCGACAATACCCCCGCTATATCTATAGGTTTCCTTTAGGCCCCCCTTACCATTTCGCCTGTCTTCAAGAATAATCACCAGCCCTCTATTTAGGTACGCAACCTCCCTGAGCCTCTGGGAAACAATTTCATATCTAAACTCCCGTTCCTCGAATATCTCCGGGTCAGGCTTGAATCTAACCAGTGTTCCTGTCTTCTTCGTATTCCCTATTATCTCAAGGTCACTTGCGGTCTTTCCTCTTTCAAACCGCTGGAAATGGACCTTCCCGTTTCTTCCCACCTCGACCTCAAGCCACTCCGAAAGAGCGTTCACAACAGAAAGCCCTACTCCGTGAAGACCTCCAGCAACCTTGTAACTGTTATTATCAAACTTCCCACCAGCGTGCAGCTTTGTCAGGACAACCTCGATCGCAGTCTTTCCAAACCTTCCCATCTCTCCAACCGGTATCCCTCTTCCATCATCAACAACAGTGACATGCCCTCCTTCTTCGAGAATAACGTAAATTTCCTTGCAATAACCTGCCATCGCCTCGTCAATCGAATTATCAACAACCTCGTGAAGTAAGTGATGAAGACCCCTCGAGCCAGTGGAGCCAACATACATTCCGGGCCTTTTCCGTACAGCATCAAGCCCCTCGAGGACCGTTATGTTCTTCTCATCGTATGCCTGCTCTATTTCCTTTTCCTCCAAAACTTACCGCCTTTCCGAATCAAAAGGGTAAACCCGAACCGTAACTCAGCAAGCCTCAAAATGGGGAATAAGCTCACAAAAAAACAACGTCCTTGAAACGCTGGACCTTCTTTTCCTCTAAGAAGCCTAACAAGACAATCTTCCTCAGAAGTACAAACAACCTTACTAATTATACCACCGTTTTTGATGATATTTCAGGTCCAATCGAAAACAGCTCGCACTATTGTTTCTCGCCCTTCGGTTTTGCTCTGGCCCTCACCATTCTCTCAAGAGCAATCCTCAAATCCTTGTCCTTGATGTCAGACAACCCATGCATAACAACCGGGCTATCGTCATCCTCACAGTTCAAATGTTCTTCTTTTCTTTTCACTTCGCTCACAAATAGTGTCGGTTTCGACTCAATTTTCACTGCCTTGACTTTCTTCGAGCCAAGAATCGCCTCAGCACAATTTCTTATATTCTCCGACGCCATCTGCAACTCTGCTGCCCACGATGAGCCATTCGCGGCCACGTGAAGCGTGCCGGCTCTAATTCTCATTGGCCGAGAATTTCTGCTGAGCTCCTCACCCACTACTTCCCCCCACCTCATCCTCAATATCTCGAGCTGATACTTCCTCTTCACCCTTGCTTTCATTGGGATTGATGATATTACTTTGCCGATTCTCTCAGGACCGTCCATCCGACTCCTCTGACTTCATCCCAACTTCCACCACAATAGATATTCTCAAGTAGAAACCCTTCTCCCTTCTATCAAGCCAGAACACACCTCCCAAAAATCAACCATGAAAAAAGGACTCTTGAGAGTCCCTTCTTCCTCTTTGCCCCATGCTGTAATATGCGGCTTTTGTTCTTACGTCTAACGCAATCTCACTGGCATCAAAACGTATTTGAATTTGTCGCTCTCCTCCCCCTTGATCAAAGCCGGCTTTTGCGGCTCCTCGAGATAAATCAAAACATTCTCTCCATCCACGGCCCCTATCCCCTCGACAAGATATGAGCCGTTAAAACCAACTACAATTCCATCTCCTTCAACCGAAGCCGGTATGACCTCACTTGAATTACCAACCTCAGGAGTCTCCGCCATGATTGATAGCCTGTCTTCTCCCACTTCAACCCTTAAATTGTGACCAAAAATAATCGCTCTCTTTATCGCTTGAAGTGCCGCCTCCTTTTGAATATTTACAACCGTCTTGCCTCCCGAAGGAACCAACTGTTTGTAGTTCGGAAACTGACCTTCTATTAGTCTCGTGGAGACAACAGTTTCATCAAGGGAAAAAACAGCAACTTTCCCAATTGTTTTTAGTTGAACATCAACGTTAGAAGCGCCACAAATCCTTGACACTTCACTCAATGCCCTTGATGGAACAATCGAGTCATCCCATGCTGCCATGCTTCCATCGACCTTTATCTCTCGCATAGAAAGTCTGTAGCTATCCGTCGAAACAAGCCTCATCAAACCTTCTTGTGAATCCTTCTCCATCAATGTTCCGGTTAGCACAGGCCTTTTTTCATCATTGGAAGACGCTCTTGCTGTCTGTTGGACTCCCCTTGTAAAATCATTTCCACTAACTTTCAAAGCTTCTCCTTGGTCCCATTCAGTAACTTGCGGGAAGTCCTCAGGTAACATCTCTCTCAATCTGAATTCTCCAGAAGTGCTCTTTATCACTAAATACTTTTCTTCCGTCCTTAATAGAAGCGATTCTCCCTCGACATTCTTCACGATATCACCGATTAACCTTCCGGAAACCACCGTCAAGCCTTCCTCCTCGATATTTGCCTCACAATTAACCCTTATGCTCATCTCAAGGTCCGTTCCTGCTACTGTTAACTCCTTTCCCTCAGCTCTCATAAGCAGTCCGGTTAGTACTGGCATTGTGACCCTCGTTGAAACAGCTCTCAGTGAAGTTTGCACTAATCTGTTTAGGTTCTCTCTTGAAACGGAGACAATCATTTCGCTTCTCCTTCCTTAATAAGAACAAAGTCAAAAACGGTAGTATTATATCTCAGTTCACTACCTTTTTGATTCAGTATTTCAAGACAAGTGGATTGTAAACATGCGTGAGTTTTACCGGTGTCGTATTTATAATAATAAGAGTAGTAGTAGTAAGGAACTGTTGAAAAGTGGAAAGAAGCGGAAATAGCTGTAAAAACGTGGTTTGTTGAAAAAAATCTGCTGGAAAAACTGTTGAAGTTGAGGGATTATTTGAACATCGTGAACCGTGATGTTAGGGAAGTTACACTATAATAGTGGAAATTGTAGACACTAAGAACAAGGTTTCCACAGGCACATCCACATTTGTGGCTATTTAAAGAGTGAAGGTTAGCCTTGGTCAGCCGCCACAGATTGATCTGTTGACCGTGTTCGTGAGTTCGCTAACCTCTTTCAGGGTGTCCCTGCTGCTCCTTAGGAGGGACTCAACTTTATGACAGGAATGGAGTACTGTACTATGGTCCCTCCCCCCGAATTGCGAACCTATTGATATGAGCGTCTCATTAGTGAGCTCCCTGGAGAGGTACATGGCAATCTGCCGACCATAAACCAGGGATCTTGATCTGCTTTGTCCAGTAAGGTCCGCAACCGGGAGCCTGTAGTAATTCGAGACAACGCTCTGGATTAATTCTACAGTGGCAGATTTAGATGGGTTCTGCTCTGCGAACTGGTCCTTCAGGACCTCCTGAGCCATGGGCAAGTCAATCTTCAGCCCATATAATCTGGCGTAGGCAACGACGATATTCATATGACCCTCGAGAGTTCTGATATTGTCCTTGACCATGGAGGCAATGAACACCAAGACATCATCTGGTATATCAATACTTTCGGCACGAGCCCTCATTCTGAGTATTGCAAGTCTCGTTTCAAGGTCGGGGGGCTTGATGTCAATGATGAGCCCACCTTCGAATCTCGATTGTATCCTGTCCGAAAGCTGTGCCATATCTCTTGGTGGCCGATCACTCGACAGAACGATATGGCTATCAGAGCCATATAGAACGTTGAAGATGTCGAAGAATTTGGTTTGTGTAGCGTCTGTTCCCGAGAGTGCCTGAATATCATCAAAAAGCACTATTTTGTTGTTGATGTACTTCTTGTCAAAGGTAGCTTTATCTCTCTTGAGGGTTATGGTAACAACAAACTCATCTATAAACTCCGAGGTTCGGACATAGCGGACTTTGATGTTTGGATGAAGCTTCTCAGCGTAGTCTTTGATGGCATAAAGGAGATGCGTCTTGCCAAGCCCAGTTCCTCCGTAGATGAAAAGGGGGTTGTAATTACGACCGGGCATTTCTGAGACCATGAGGGAGGCATTGTATGCAAACTTGTTTGAATCTCCTACGACGAAATTTTCGAAGGTGTACTTTTTTATCTGGGGAATTTCGGCGATTACCTTTCCTCCCTTGCCTTCATTGTTTGATTCGAGGTACGGCTTGGTTACGAACTGGTCGTTTTTTTCATCAATTTCAGCCGGGTTCTGGGTTTCTGACTGTGGAAGGATGACCAGCGAGACTGAAACTTCTCTCTTGAGGACAGAGGATGCAGCATGCCTGATCGGCTCAAGATAGCTTGATTCTATGAGCTCGCGAGTGAAGGAGTTTGGCACACCGAGAGTAATACTTCCGTTTTCTATGGAGATGGGCTTCAACTGTGACAGAACCGACATAAGGATCGAAGAAGGTATCAGCCCGCTAAGATCCTTGAGGATCCCTTCCCAAGCGTTATCAATGGAGGAAGTTGTTTGACATACGCTTGATTCGTAACGTTCATCCATCTTCATATCCCCCGGTTCGTTGGAGTGATGAGAGCAATTAAATTTCTTGTGGAATTTACATTAGCGTGTTTTAAGGAGTTTTCCACAATATTGTTATTAACCGAGAGCCTAAAAATCCTCATCTCGTTCCCCCCTGAGACTCAGAAAAAGTTTGTCAATACATCTCCTGCAGTAATCCACAAGGTTTTCCACACTTGTGGAAAAGCTGCCAAAGAGAACTTAAGCCCCGGGATTTCTCCCATGGGCTTCGGTGGGATTATAGCAACGCATATGGGGGGAGGCAATAATGTTTGAAACAAAAGTTGATTAAATTATTTTATTAGTTCGATAAGCATATGTTGTAATTGGTGCGCACGGATGGTCAAGGAAGATCGTGCCGGGGCACAGGGCGACTGCGGCAGAAAAGAGGAGTTGGCTTGAAGTACTACGTAGCAGCGCTTCTTGACACGAGATTACACCAAAGTATAATTACTTAATCCGATGGCTACAGCTTAAGACAGTCTAAGGGTGGAGCATTGAAGAGAACTTACCAGCCAAAAGTCAGGAAAAGAAAGAGAAAGCACGGTTTCAGGAAGAGAATGAGCACGGAGTCTGGTAGAGCAATACTAAAGAGAAGGCGTGAAAAAGGAAGAGTTAGGCTTACGATTTGATTTGGCGGGAGCGAGTCCTAACCTTCTGTGGTTGAGAAAGAGACATGCGCCCTTCGAAGCCAGAAAAAATCTGCGGGCATCGAAAGGCAAATATGCTGATGTCCGGTTCGGAAGATACTGCTGCAGCGCTTCCCAGGACGGGGTATTTGCGAGTGTTGAAGCCCACGGATTTCGGCGCGCGGTTGACCGGAACTTGGCGAAAAGGAGAGCCAAGGGTTGCCTGTACGATTTGAGGGACTTCTTGAAACCGGGAAATCTTTATATAGTTATATGTAGGCCTGGATCGGAGGCAATGGATTACCAGGTATTGGTAAATGATATCAAGAAAGCGATTTCGGAATCCGAGAGATTCGGGAAGTGAATCCCGTTTCCATATCTGGATTGTTTGGCTTTTCCTTCTCCCAATCCGATTCTACAGATTGTTTGTTTCCCCAAACCTGAAGCCAAGGTGCAGGTTTTACCCGAGTTGTTCGGAGTATTTTGAGATCGCAGTCAGAAAATATGGTGTTTTGAGGGGAGCCGGGAAGGGTATGTGGAGGATATTGCGTTGCAACCCGCTTGGTGGTTCGGGTTACGATCCGCCATGATGCGTTGTCGGACATGGCTATTTTAAGAAAAGGTTGCTTGGCGGTGATGTTAATTGATTTCGTCAATAATCCCGGGGCTCGACGTGCTTTCCAAGGGAATAGCATACGTGCTCTGGGGATGCAATAAGATTACGGGGAACTTTGGTTTGGCAATAGTGTTGGTAACGCTTGGCATACGAGCGATACTCCTTCCACTGACGATCAAGCAAACGAAGTCCATGATACAGATGCAGAAGATACAGCCTAAGTTGAAGGAGGTTCAGAAGAAACACAAGGATGACCGCGAAAAGATGGGTCAGGAGATGATGAAACTCTATAAGGAGCATAATGTGAGTCCATTAGGTGGTTGTCTACCTCTCATTCTGCAACTCCCCATTATCTTTGCTGTTTTTGAGGTGTTGAGGGCTCCATTGAATTTCAAGAGTATCATAGGGGAACCGAATTTGATGTTCATAGGCGTTGACGTTACAAAAGCGGGGAGTTTTGCTTGGCAACATGGACATTACTGGCAATTTATTCTGTTCGCAGTTCTAACCATAGTGACAGGATACGTTTCTTCAAAGCAGATGCTGACCGACCCAAAACAGTCAAAGATGATGCTAATGATGCCTTTACTGATGGGTGTTTTTGCATGGACTCTTCCAATTGGCGTGACGGTATATATTGTGGCGACGAATGTTTTCACGATTGCTCAGCAATTCCTGCAACTCGAAATCGAAGGGTTTTATAAGGAGAGAATTGAGAAATTGAGGAGACAAACCGAGCCTGATGGCAGGGTAGACAGGTTTGTGTTTAGGTTTAGGACGTTGCTGGACAGACTGCTCGTTTGGATGAAAATAAGGAAGCCGCCAAAAAGAACGATGCCGGCAGAAAAGGATGTTGGGAAGAAAGATAAAGGGAAAGCAACAAGCAAGGGAGGCTCTTTAGGGAAGACCGATAAAGTGCGTAAAGAAGCGGAGGGTGTAAGTAAGGTTGGGGAAATTAAACGGCAATCCCAAAAGGGAAAAGGGGGAAGTCGAAATAAAAGGAGAAAGAAATGAGAAGTGATTCACGAGATTACTCAGGGAAGACTGTTGAGGAAGCGGTGCAAACAGCTCTCGAGGAGCTTGGCGTGCGGAGAGAGGATGTAAGTATAGAGATTGTCGAGGAACCACAAAAAAGCTTCTTTGGAATAGGCGGGAAGGAAGCAAGAATTAGAGTGGAATTGATTCAGGGAGAAGAGAGCGGTGGGAGCGATAAAGAGAGCCCGGCTGAGCAAATACTTGGTACTCCGGATGAGATTTTGCGAAAAATAATTGAGATATTTGAATTTGATGCGGTTATTGATTCGAAGGAGACTCTGGATGAGACAAGCTTGGAGGTCTGGGGTGATAATCTTGCACTGCTTATTGGAAAAGGTGGTTCTACCCTGGACGCGCTGGACTTTCTGGTTAACGTGTGTGCACGGAAGAGAGGCGTGAGAAAGAGGGTAACAGTTGACATAGAGGGTTACCGAAAAAGAAGAAATTCAAGAATTGAGAAGGAAGCAATAGAGTTAGCAAAAAGGGCACTCGCTGAGGGGAAAACCTTAGAGATGCCCGCAACGGGTTCAGCAAACAGGAGAATTGCCCATATAGCAATTCGTTCTGTTGAAGGGGTGTGGTCTGAGAGTGTCGGGGAAGAGCCACAAAGGAGGGTTGTTGTTCATCCGAAAAATGAAAAAAGTTTCACGTGAAACAAAGACCTTCCGATTGGAATCAGTTGCTTGGTATTGGGCGAATAGGGCATCTTGCCTAAAAATTTGAGTTGGAGCAACTCCCCGGTTGATTTCAAATAGCCTAAACCTCGACCTTAGATTCTAAGTCAATATTGTGTTTATGTACATATGCTTACGTATATTTCGAGAACGAGTTCTGATGTTTCGAGCCGGAATATAAAATTTGTCGGAAATGGGGCCAAGAATTTTACAGGTGCCCTTACCTTAGATTCTGGAGATATGGGGATATTCAAGGAGATGGGTCAAGTAATTCGATTGTCCCGACCGAAGTATAGTGGTTTTAGTTGAGATACTTGGTTAAAGACTTTCAAGAATTAGAAGGTTGAGATTTGCGCTCCTAAAGATGGATATTGGTTTTTTTGTGGAAAATTGACGAAATCGGCAGGATTTCTTTTCATATTAGGGCGACTTTTCAACAAAGTGTGTTTTTTTCCACAAAATTTGTTGATAAACGTGGCGTGAGAGTGGATGTTGCAGTTTCACGTGAAACATGAATCTAAGCCGATTTAATTTTTCTTGAATGATAAATTGATAAGGACCGGATAAGAGGATTGTCTTGATGTAGTATGTTCTATCTGATAGTACAGGTTAAAAAATGGAAGAGATAATGTGAATAAGAGAGAAGGGAATGACGAGGGATCAAAGAACGAAGTTGGCAAGATTTACCAATATTAGCTGAGGGCAGCTTGTTGTGGTGGGGGTAAATAAATTGGCACACGAGCTGATCGCGAGGATAGCAATGAGCTATGGGTTCGAGGAAACTGAAAAGTGTGTGGAAATGGTAGAAAGGTACGTTCACATATTGAAGACTGATAACAAATGGGGGAAGTTGGTTTCTGAGAATGTGCTCAAGCAGCCGGATTTGTTCTTAGAGCCAGCTCTTGGTGTTTTTAGCTTCCTCTCTCCGGGTGGGAGGAGGAAGGTTGGGGACTTGGGAAGTGGGGCGGGGGTAGTTGGAATAATGGTTGCTATGCTCTGTGCCGATTGGGAGGTAAGCCTTATTGAGGCGTCGGCGAAAAAATGTGCTTTTCTGGCGGAGACAATAGGGAAGATGGGGCTTACGAACGCCAAGGTTGTCGCGGGAAGGGCAGAAGTAGTGGACAAAAAAGATTGTGTGGATGTGGTAATTTCTCGCAGTTTGGGTAGAATATCGAAAGTCGCACCAATTGTTGCGAATCTTCTTCGAGAGGGGGGCTATTATATAGCAATTAAGGGCAGGGACCCGGCTCGCGAGGTGGAGGAATCCCTGAAGGACATAAACAGCGCTGGGATGTCGCTCTATCGGATCTTGGTTCCGAGCCATTATAGGAAGCTACAAATAGAGCCCAGGTCATCGCTCGTGGTGCTCAAGAAATCTAACTATTGCGAGAATTGAAGGGATTGACAAGCCCTTGAGAGAATGAGGGAATCTCTGTTGAGGGAGGGCAATGAGGACGATTGCGATAGCGAATCAGAAAGGTGGAGTCGGGAAGACAACGACCGCAATAAACTTGAGTACTGCGCTCGCAATACTTGGCATGAGGGTGCTCATGGTTGATATGGACCCGCAGGGGAATGCAACAAGCGGGGTTGGAATAGGAAGAAGTGAGATCGGGGAGTGCGTCTATGACGTCATTATGAACGGCTTGGATCCCGGGGGGGCCATAAAGAACGGGCCGGTGGACGGCATGAGGGTTCTTCCTTCAACGCTTGACCTTGCGGCGGCTGAGATAGAGCTTGCGGCGGAGCTTTCAAGGGAAAACCGCTTGAAGAGCGCTCTTGAGAAAGTCGAGAAGGATTACGAGTACATAATAATCGACTGTCCGCCGTCACTGAGCTTGCTGACCGTGAACAGCCTCACTGCGGCACGTGAGGCAATCGTTCCTATTCAGTGCGAGTTTTACGCTCTTGAGGGTCTCGTTTACCTCATGACAACGATGCGAAGGATAAAAACTCATCTTAACCATGAACTAAGAATAACGGGTATTCTACTGACCATGTTCGATGTCAGGACAAATCTTTCCCGGGAAGTGGAAAAGGAAACAAGGCGGGTGTATCCGGAATTGACCTTGAGGACGGTCATCCCGCGCACTGTAAGGCTCTCGGAAGCCCCGGGCTTCGGGAAGCCGATTGCTCTCTATGAGCCGAAATCCAAGGGTGCCAAGGCTTACATGGAACTTGCGAAGGAAGTGATGGACTGTGGCCAGGAAGGGTCTGGGAAAGGGACTTGATGCAATTATTGGATCTGCCGCGAATACTGAGGGGCAGAGGCTCTTAGAGGTGCCGGTGGCGGACATCAAACCCAACCCCGGCCAGCCGCGAACCAGATTTGATAGAGAGTCAATTGAGGGGATGGCTCGGTCGATAAAAGCTTTCGGGGTCCTTCAGCCGGTGATCCTCAGGCCAGTTGGAACGGAGTATGAGCTGATTGCCGGTGAACGGAGGTGGCTTGCTGCAAAGGAAGCGGGGTTAGAAAGAATACCAGCCATAGTGAGAGAGTCATCGGAGACAGGTTCACTTGAAATTGCACTGATTGAGAATATCCACAGGGATGGGCTAAATGGAATAGAGCAGGCGCATGCGTATCAACGCTTGCTGGATGACTTTGGCATTACGCACGAGGAACTTTCCGGAAGGCTCGGGAAAAGCAGGGTATCGATATCAAACACAATGAGATTGCTTAAACTGCCTTTGGAAGTCCAGGACTACATTATGAATGGGGAAATCACCGAGGGGCATGCTCGGGCGATTCTACAGGTGGAGGGCGACGAAGCACGGAAAAATCTTGCGAGAAGGGTCGTAAAAGAGGGTCTGTCGGTAAGGGAGACTGAGATTTATGCCGGAAAGTTAGAGAATGCTGCTCTTGATGCTGGGGCCGAGAAGAGAAAGAAGGGTACAGTTCCAGTTGAGGTTTCGAGCATATTGAGGAGACTCGAGGAGATTCTCGATACACGGGTCAGAGCAAGCTTTGGGAAGAAGAAAGGCAGAGTGATTGTTGAAGTAAAGGATATTGGTGATCTCAAAAGGATAGCCGATATTGTCGAATCCGGCGTGGCTGACACGGAACGCTTCAGGTAGCCTTCGTAGTTTGGTAGCCTTTCCTTAGATAGTCCCTCCGCGAAATCGGCGCGTCTTGATTAGCATTACTCCCCAAGAGCCAAGCGGACGAGTCTTTCAACGAGATCCCCGAAGGAAATGCCGGCTGCCTCAGCAGCGATTGGTAGCAAACTGGTCTCAGTCATGCCGGGGCTTACATTCAATTCCAGAACGTAAGGAACACTGTCTTTGCCCACGATAATATCGACTCTTGATATGTCTTTACAGCCAAGGAGTTTGTGAGCCTCGAGTGCCATCCTCTCAGCTTCTTTGAGCACCTTCTCTTCGAGCCTTGCTGGGACGAAATACTCTGTTTTGCCCGGAGTGTACCTGGAGTCGAAATCGAAGAATCCCGATTCTGGGACTATTTCGACTGGCGGAAGGACAGAGAGGTCCTGATCGCCGATAACACTGACTGCGATTTCGCATCCATCGATAAACTCTTCAATGAGAACCTTGTCATCGTAGCCAAGAGCGGAAAGAATTGCGCTTGCCATGTCGCTTTTGTTGGATACTATACTGAGGCCGAGTGCAGAGCCCTGGGCAGAAGGCTTGACGACGAGTCGGGGACCTAACTTCCCCCAAATTGGATCGAGTAGTTTTGCCGCTCCCATACCCTCAAACGTCGGCGCGCTGAGGGCATAGTATCTTGGCGTGGGTATTCCATGCCTCTTGAACAACTCCTTTGAAAGTATTTTGTTGAAGCCAATGATGCTTGACAGGGGCCCCGGACCAGTGAAGGGAATTCCCATCAATTCGAGAAGTTCCTGAATAGTCCCGTCCTCTCCATATTTACCGTGCAGTGCGATGTATACGAGGTCGGGTTTCTGTTCAAGGAGGGTGGGGACCAGTAATTCGTTGACATCTATTTCTAACACAGAGAAGCCTCTACCCCTTAAAGCCTGTGCCACTCTTCTTCCGGATTTGAGCGATACGCTCCTTTCAAGCGAGCGACCACCCATCAGTACTGCTATTTTTGACTTCATGCGATTTCCTCCTTTGGTCAGTGGCTATTGTTGAGCCCTAACGAGTGATAAAGGCTTATCTCCCTTTCTACAACCTTGCCGAGCCTCATGATACCCTCGGATATCTGAGGCTCCGTAGGGAAGCTGAAGTTCAATCTCATCATGTTTGCCCCGCTGCCATCCGCAAAAAAAGCGACGCCAGGGACGAATGCGACCCCGGATTCGATTGCTAAAGGCAGCATCTTGGTTGTATCAAGGTATTCCGGGAGTGTAACCCAAATAAACAAACCACCCTCGGGGTTTGTCCAACGGCATTCGCTCGGGAAATGTTTTTCTAATGACCTTATCATGGCATCCTTTCGCGATTTGTAGATTGGTTTCAGGTTGTTGATGTTCTTCTTCCAAAGGTCACGCGAGATGAGACGCTCTGCGAACATTTGATTTAGGCTGGATGAGCAAAGGTCTGCGGACTGCTTGAGTATGGCAAGGCGGTCTATTATCGGAAGAGGTGCGTTGACCCACCCGATGCGGATTCCCGGAGAAACTATCTTAGAGAGAGTTCCAAGGTAAACTACTCGGGTTTTCTCGAGTGCAACTATTGGCAGGAGCGGCTCCCCGTCGAACCTCAGGAGACCGTACGGGTTGTCTTCTATTATCAGGAAGTCATATTCTTCGGCAAGTTCAATAAGCCTTTTTCGCCGGGGTGCGCTCATTGTGACACCCGCCGGGTTGTGAAAGTTGGGGACCACGTAGGCAAACTTGGGCTTAAGGCCATTTTTGAGTTCTCTTGAAAGAATATCTACATCCATCCCCATGTGGTCTAATGGTATCGTCGTAAAATTTGGCATCGCGGCACGAAAGGCTGACAGGGCTCCAACGTATGTTGGACCTTCCACTACGATGCTGTCACTGGGATCTATGAAGATTCTGGCGAGAAGATCGAGCGCTTGCTGGCTTCCTGTTGTGATGAGGATGTGGTTTTCTTCTGCCGTTATTCCTTCGGAAGCCATCACTTTAATAAGTGCTCTTTTTAGAGGCATTCTTCCTTCAGTTTCGCAATATTGAAGTGCCTCAGCGTGGGACTCCTTGAGGACTTGGAGCATGGCGTCGGAGACTTCCCCAGCGGGAAGACTTTCCGTAAATGGTAGCCCGCCAGCAAAAGAGATAACATCGCCACGGCCACCAGCACTCATCAGGTCCCTGATTTCTGAAGACCTGAGATGGTGACTCGACGAAGAGTAGAAACTGGCGTACGGGTCGAAAGTTATTCCGGAAGACATTCTCACTCCATCCTATTCCATCCTATTGCCCGCGGCTTAGGTGAAACTAATGCAATTGAAGGCTGCTGTCAAATCATCCAAATGGTAGGATAACTGGTAAGGGGGAATTCCTAAAAGCGCACGGGGCACGCCCATGCGCAGTTGCGTTGGTTTCATGGCTTGCGTCGTTTATGCTGAAAGAAAACAAAGTTCTTGGCAGGACGATGATTATTCGCTTTCGGTGAAATATAATTGTTGGCGGAAACAATTGAGGGGGCACTAAGAGTTGGACGAAAAAGAGGCTTTGGCGCTCTTGAAGAGAAGAATCCTCATTGACCGAGGGTTTGATGTTAGGCAATACAAAGAAAACTATCTGAAGAGAAGGGTTGCCGTCAGAATGAGAGCAACAGGCACAGCGAACATGTTTGATTATTTGAGACTCCTCAGGGATGACTCAGGCGAATACTCGAAGTTGTTTGACGAGCTTACCATAAACGGGACCCAGTTTTTCAGGGACGAGGATGTATATATAAAGCTTAGAGACAAAGTGATTCCCGACATAATAGATAGGAAGAAGGATATATCGGCGAGATCCATAAGGGCCTGGAGTGTCGGTTGTGCGAGTGGGGAAGAGCCGTATTCTATTGCAATGCTCATTGACTTCCTCCTCGGAAGCGAGATGAACAGTTGGAATGTTAGAATACTCGCAAGCGATATTGATGAGGGAAGCCTTGAGGCCACAAAGCGAGCAATATACCAGACCTGCGGGGTGTTGAAGGGCATGGACCCCGATAGATACTTCATTGTTGAGGAGACTGAAAGTGGCAGGGTTTACAGGGTGAGAGATGAGATAAAGCGACACGTCAGGGTAGAGAAGATAGATTTGCTCAAGGAAAACGAAAAAAAGCATTTTGACCTCCTGCTTTGCAGGAATGTGCTTATCTATTTTTCGAAAGAGGTTCAAAGGGAAATAGTTTTATCGCTTGCGTCGAGCATGGTCAGAGATGGCTATCTTGTTCTCGGTAAGTCGGAGACACTTGGTCCCGAGGGATTGTCCATTCTTGAACCCGCTTTTCCACGGGAGAGAATATTCAGACTTGTTGGAGAGACTCGAGGTGAGGTTAGCAGGCGGCATTCTTAGACGGGGGCAGAGGTGAAAGAGAAAGGGATAATGGAAGAGAGAAATAGCAATGAGACTGGTGAGTCGGGAGTCGTGCTCAAATGGCGGAACCTTCCAATGAGCACAAGATTCATGCTGAGAACCGCAGCCTTTTCGCTTCCGGCAACTATCATTGCTGGAGTCATATTTGTGATTGTTCTCGTTCCCCATCCGAGCCTCGGGAAGTATCTTCAGGGCGTGGGCCTTGGTTTCGCAGCTGGGGTAGTCGCAATCGCCACTGCTGGAACTGCTGCGGTCATAATGTATGTAAGACCCGTGGAGCGAATGAGGCAGGTTGCTGAGAGCCTTGCCGGACGCGATTTCACCGTAGAGGTTGACCTCGGCAAGCGATTGGAACTGCTTCCAATACAGGATTCTTTCAACGGAATGATCTCCTCGATCAGGGAAATAGTTGAACAGATGCGTTTGGTTGCTGATAGCGTGGCAGGTTCGAGCAGCTTAATGGCGTCGGTTGCAAAGGATACGAGCGATGCGGTCCAGAGCACTGCGTCAACTGTTGCAGGTCTTGCGAAGGGTGCGGAAGATCAGGTCAACTCTATGATGGTTGCCTCGAGCACCATAAATCAGATGGCGGAGGAGATAAACAGGGTTGCTGAAGCAACACGTGAGGTTGCAAGGTATAGCATAGAGGCAAGGGTAACCGTTGAGGAGGGTGTCAACGCGATTGATCAGTCGAGACAGAAGATAGAGAGACTTGTTGAAACCACAAGCGCAAGCGCAGCTTCTGTGAGAAACCTCGGAGAGCTCTCGGAGCAAGTGGGACTGATTGTTGATGTGATCACTGACATTGCAGACCAGACGAATCTTCTTGCTCTCAATGCTGCGATCGAGGCCGCAAGAGCTGGGGAACATGGAAAGGGCTTCGCTGTTGTTGCGGGCGAGGTGCGAAAGCTTGCTGAGGGTTCGGCGCGAGCCGCAAGCCAGATTGCGAGCATCATACGGGAAATCCAGAAATCGATAGGTGAAACTTCCAAGTCAATGGAGGGGAGTTCCAAGGATGCCTCAGAAGGTTCGAGTGCAGTCGGCGATGCCGAGAGCGCGCTCCATACAATAAAGGAAGCGGTTGAGACAATTGGTGCAGAAACTCACGAGATCTCTCAGGCTACGGAGACTCTGGATGAGGGCTCAAACAAGGTCGTGGAGATAATAGGCTCGGTGGCGAGCATCTCGGAAGAGTCGGCCTCTGCGACGCAAGAAGTATCTGCAACGGTTGAGGAGCAGACTGCTTCAATGGAGGAAGTGTCGGCAACGGCAGCTGAACTTGCCGAGGCTGCGGAGAGGTTAAGAAAAATAATCGAGGAAATAAGGACGCAGTAGACCAGCGTGGAGGGGAAATGGGAGAAAGAAGGTTTACGGTTGCGGGCGAGATGCAGCTGGTAGCTTTCAAAGTAGGGAAAGAGAGCTTTGGCGTGGATGTAAAGAAGGTTGAGGGTGTAATTTCTCTGGTTGACATAACAAGGATGCCCCGCTCCCCTTCCTTTGTTGAGGGAATAATAAACTTAAGGGGACAGATAATTGCCGTTGTTGATCTTGCTTCGAGGCTCGGGATAGAGGGTTCAGGGCGGGGATCGAAGACGAGGATTGTTGTAGTTGAATCCGAAGATGTGAAGATTGGGCTGATTGTTGACTCGCCAGAAGTGATTGCGATCAATCCGGAAGATATTGAACCCACTCCACAAATTGCTGTTGGTGAGGTTGAGTCATCATTCATAAAGGGAGTGGTGAAGATGGATGACAAGCTGCTGATCCTGCTCGATGTGGACAGAGTTCTCTCGGAAGAGGAGAGGGCTGACGTTAGCGATTTCGAGCATGAGGAAAAGGGAACAGGGGGTATCTGACCCCGTGGGGAATTTCCATCACAAGAGGAGGGAATACGCGTATGGGTCCTACCGTGCTGATTGTTGATGATGCGCTTTTCATGAGGATGATGATAAGAGACATCCTTACGAAAGATGGATTTGAAATTGTTGGCGAGGCTGAGAATGGCGTCGAGGCGGTCAAGAAATATGCCGAGCTCAATCCTGACCTCGTGACGATGGACATCGTGATGCCGGAAATGGACGGAATCGAAGCCGTGAGGAACATAATAAAAAACGACCCTGGTGCCAAGATACTTATGTGCAGTGCAATGGGGCAGCAACCGATGGTGGTGGAGGCTTTGGAAGCGGGTGCCAAGGATTTCATCATAAAGCCGTTTCAGCCGGCAAAGGTGTTGGAGGCCGTGAGGAAAGCTTTACGTGGAGAAGAGTGATTTGAGCAAGCGGGGAGAAAAGATCTCTGTTCTGGTTGTTGATGATTCTGCGCTGGTAAGGCAGATTCTGACGGACATGATTTCAAAGGATCCCGATCTCTTCGTTATCGGGACAGCTAAGGATGGAGTCGAGGCGGTGAAGCTCACAAGTGAGCTCGACCCCGATGTGGTAACGATGGACATTAACATGCCTGACATGGATGGTCTTTCTGCACTCGAGTACATAATGAAGAAGAGCCCGAGACCGGTGGTGATGCTTTCCGCCCTCGTGAAAGAGGGGGCGGATGTGACGATGAAGGCTCTCGAGCTTGGGGCAGTTGATTTCATTTTGAAGCCGTCGGAGTTTCCCACTTCCGTGTGTGAAATCAAAGATGATGTGATCGGTAAGATAAAAGCCGCGGCTGGCTCGAGGGTAAGAGAAGTCTGGGAGAGAGCGCGCAAAATAAGTGCTCCAAGAAGGCTGAAACTCAAGAAGGCAGGAGTACGAGGGGGGAGAATGGTTGTCATTGGTGCGTCTGCTGGTGGGCCAAGGGCAATAAGCGAGGTACTCGAGGTTATACCAAAGGAATTTCCGGGCTACATGGTTGTGGTTCAGCACATGCCGGGACACTTTACAGAGTCATTTGCGGAAAGATTGAATGAAAGGTCCGGCATATTTGTGAAGGAAGCGGAAGACGGGGAAGAAGTTACTCCAGGGTGTGCCCTCGTTGCTCCCGGTGGGAAGGACATGTTGATCGAGGGAGAGGGGAGTTCGTTAAGGGCCAGGCTTCTACAGACCGTTGCGAGGCATGGAGCGAGCCCCGTGATTGATGTCACCATGGAGAGCGTCGCTAAGGTTTTCTCTGACAAGGCTATTGGCGTGATATTGTCGGGCATGGGCAACGATGGGGCTATGGGTCTCGGGATGATTAAGGATGCAGGCGGCTTGACCATCGCCCAGGACGAATCCACCTGTCTCGTGTATGGAATGCCTAGGGTAGCTATCGAGATGGGGCTTGTGGATGTCGTTTTGCCGCTGGAGAAAATCGCCAAGGAGATACTGTCCAACTTATGAGAGGTTTTTGTCATGGAGATGGATGTTTCACAGTATAAGGAGCTATTTATCTCTGAATCGAAGGAACACCTCGAGTCTCTTAACAGATTTCTTCTCGAGCTGGAGAACGACCCGTCGAACACAGATGTACTAAACGAGATATTCCGCTCCGCGCATACACTGAAGGGCATGTCAGCCACCATGGGTTATGACGCACTGATGAAACTCGCTCATGAGATGGAGAATCTCTTGGAGCATTTGAGAACGGGCTCTATAAAAATCAGTGCTGCTGTCATTGATACACTTTTTATGTGCTTTGATGCTCTTGAGGCGATGATAAATGCGATAGCGGAGGACAAGCTTGATCAGGCGGAGCTTGAAACCGTTATCGCGGCAATAAGGGAGATAATAGGAGGCTCCGAGGAGCAATCGATTTCGAGAAGAGTGCTCGCTACTGATGAACGCGAGCGTGAGAAGGAAGCCGAGAAGCCGGAAGAGAGGCACGAAGCTCTTGCTGAGAGAATAGAAGGAGAACACGAGGAGCAGAAGACCTTAGAGGTCGAGGAAGAGAAACTTAAAAGATATTCCTCTATTCCGGGAATGAGGGTTATGAATGTAGAGGTAGGGCTGGCAGCCGGGTGCCTCCTTAAGTCTGTGAGAGTATTCATGGTTTTCAAAAAATTATCTCAAGTTGGAGATGTGATTGCTTCCCAGCCACCTGTTGAGGAGCTTGAGGACGAAAAGTTTGAAACAGCTTTCAAAGTTGCGGTTGCCTCGCCCGAGACGCCGGAAAAGGTCGAAAAAGCACTGCTTGGGATTGCCGAGATAGAGAGAGTTTCGGTTGAGACGATTCTTGAGCCGAAGATTGCCGCTCCTTCGGGAGAGGTTGAGAAACCAGAGGTGGAAGCCAGAGCTGGAACAGCTGCGGTCTTGCGGAAGACTCAGAGCGTGAGGGTGAATATCGAAAGGCTGGACACTCTGATGAATCTCGTCGGGGAGCTCGTGATAAACAGAACCAGGCTTTCCGAGATAGCTTCTTCGTACAATATACCCGAGTTGAGAGAAGCGCTTGACCAGACTGCCAGACTGACGTCGGAGTTGCAGGACGAGGTAATGAAAACGAGGATGGTTCCCGTTGAGAACATATTCAACAGATTTCCGAGAATGGTGCGAGACCTCGCGCATTCCAGTGGCAAAGAGATTGATTTTGTCATTGAAGGAAAAGAAATTGAGTTGGATCGCGCCATACTGGACGAAATATCCGATCCGCTCGTACACATGATACGAAACGCTGTTGATCATGGCATATCGACGCCAGAGGAAAGAGTGAAGCGTGGCAAGCCGGCGAGGGGGATGATAAAGCTCTCCGCGTATCGCGAAAGGAATTTTGTTGCGATTGAGGTTGAGGATGACGGGGAGGGAATTGACCATCATGAGGTTTTCAAAGCGGCGGTGAAGAGGGGGCTCGTAGCAGAAGATGAGAGCAGGCAACTTACCCGGGATGATATATTGAGGGTGATTTCAATGCCTGGTTTTTCTACCACCGAGGAGGTCAGCGGGGTATCGGGACGTGGAGTAGGCATGGATGCCGTAAAGTCCAAGACCGAATCTCTCGGAGGGCATGTTGTTCTCGATACCGAGGAGGGAAGAGGAACGAGGGTAACTCTAATGCTGCCGCTCACTCTTGCGATAGTCCAGGCGCTCCTCGTTGAGGTTTCAGACGAGATATATGCGATTCCGCTTGGGACAGTGAGGGAAACGCACGTTACGAGTCCCGCAGAAATAAAAACAGCCCAGAATCAGGAAACTATCTTTTTGAGGGACAGCGTTATCCCCCTGGTGAGACTTGATAGACTGCTTGGATGCAGCAGAGTTTTGAATGGTTCTGAGGCGTTTCCTGTGGTGATAACCGAGAGTGGCCACAGGCTTGTTGCGATAGGTGTTCATTCCCTGATCGGACAGCAGGAGATAGTGATAAGCACGCTCGATAAGTTCCTCAAGAAGATAGAAGGTTTCGCTGGGGCGACGATCATGGGGAGTGGGAGGGTTGCGCTAATACTGGATGTTCCGAGCTTGGTTTTTTAGTGAAGTTTAGAGGGTCGAAAATGAGCGAAAAAAAGTTCGATGGTGTCTTGAGCAGCGTGCAGATAGACGCTCTCAGGGAAGTAGGAAACATAGGGGCGGGGAATGCAGCAATAGCCCTTTCGGAGATGGTCGAGAAAAGAGTAGAACTTTCGGTTCCCAAAGCGAACCTTCTACCTCTGGCGAAGGTGCCCGCTCTCGTGGGCGGCCCGGAAACGCCGGTTGCCGGTGTGTACTTGCGGGTATTCGGCGAGACGCGTGGAAGCATCCTTTTGCTCCTGGAAAGGGACAGCGCGATGTCGCTCGCGGATTTCATGGTGAACCGCAAGCTCGGCAATTTTGACGATGAAAAATTGCGTAGGTCGGCGCTCAAGGAAACGGGAAGCATAATCTCCGGGGCTTACCTTTGTGCTTTGAGCGAGCTGACGGGGCTGAATTTCAAGCAATCAGTTCCTGCCTTTGCAATGGATATGGCGGGGGCGATACTCGACCATGTCCTGGTTGGCCATGCAGAGTGTGAAGACTACGTGCTGGTTGTTGAAACCGACTTCAAGGTCGAGGGAGTGAGAATTCAGGGGCATCTCATTCTCTTTCCTGACCTTGGGACATTGAGTGTTATTCTTGAACGTCTTGGAGTGCCGATTGAGTGAGGTAACGCCGGTTGGCGTCGCCGAAATAAGGGCTTCGAAGAATTCGGAGATACTTGCAAGCTACGGGCTTGGCTCCTGTGTTGCAGTGGCTATTTTCGATCCCATGAAGAAGGTGGGGGGCCTTGTGCATGCCCTGCTCCCCGAAAGCCGCGGGAGAGATTCCGGTGAAAATCCAGGGAAGTTTGCTGACACCGGAGTTGCAAGCCTCGTGGAAAAGCTTATTGAATTGGGGGCGAGGCGCCGCTTCCTTAGAAGCAAGATAGTGGGAGGAGCCTGCATGTTTGAGATGCCTTCGGGTGCATGGAGCTCGAGTGGAAAGGATGGAAGAAGTTTCCTGTCCGATATCGGTAGAAGGAATGTCGAGGCGGCGAAGCAAAAGCTTGAAGAATTGAAGATACCCCTTGTGGCGGAAGATACTGGGGGGAACTACGGAAGGACCGTGAAGCTCAATACTGAAACGGGAGATATTGAAGTGAATTCGCTCTTTCATGGGAGCACTCATATTTGAAGAAATCCTGGTTGGGGCTTGAGCTTCTTGGACGGATTTTCATAGTTTGAACCGCTTGACCATCCCTTTCAAATCGCTTGCCATTTTTGATAACTTTCTCGCGGCAGAGGCAATTTCCCTTGACGCCAAGCGCTGCTCCTGACTCGCGGTTGCTATCTGGGCTGCTTTACTTGAGCAAATGTCGATGAGCATCTCTTCCTTTGATAGAAGTTCTCTCTGTTCGGCGTAGGGGGATGTTTCGAGGAGCTCGGGCGGAATCTTACTCAGACGCTCTTTCAGCCCAGAAATTTCCCTTTCTTGTTCCTCGATGTTTCTAATGAGCACGAGTAATGAATCAACGACTTCCTCGGTTTCCTTAAGGAGGTCTCTTGTGGCGGATATTTGCTCTTCGGCAAGGGCGGATATTTCCTCGCAGGCATATGAAGTCTCTGAGAGAGCCACGCGGAGGAAATCCCTCATCCTTAGCATGGAGGCGGCAAGTGTTCCTATCTGGTCGTGGGTTCTTATCTTCACCTCAGGCGTGAGGTCGCCAGAGCCAAGTGCTTCAGCGACCAAGGCGAGTTCTTTGATGGGGGTAGTGATGCTCCTCCCAAGGAAGATGGAAGTTATTGTTGCGACCACTAATATCACAAGCGTAAGGAAGATCAAAATGGAAAGAATTTTTCTGGGCGCGGCATACGCCTCGCCTTCCGGGACTGCTACCCCAACTCCCCAGTCGGCTTCGGATATTGAGGCTGATGGTTTTGATATGGGCGTATGTGAGACAAGATAAGTTTTTCCCTTGAGACGAATTGTATCCTTTCCCGGACGGCCACTCGATATACGCTGGGCGAGTTCAGTAAGTTTGCTTTTCTCTTCTCTCGAAAGGGACATTCGAGCTCTACCGAGATATCCTGCTATGAATACGCTATCGCTTGCGATGAGAAACGCGTGCCCGGAGTCAGAGATCCTGACTCCCTCGATGGCTTTCGTTATGTCATCCACTGTTGTGAAGGCAATCACGTATGCGAAAATCTGACCCCTTGAATCTCTTACTGGAGTTGACGCTGTGATTACAGGGTGCTTGAAGGAGAGGCTTAGGAGTTCGCTTTCTGCGCTTATATATGTGAAGGTTACGTGCGCGGTCTGGGCGAGACTGAACCATTCCGTGCCGCTTATATTACCGATGGCACCAAGGTTTCCACTTCCGCATATAACCTTGCCGGCGGTGTCGGCAATGAGTAAGCCTTCGCCGATTGTCCAGTCGGAAATAAATAGCTCGAGGGTAGATTTCTTGGACTCGATACTGGCGTCGGGGTCTCTCAGGATGGGAAAACTTGAAAGGAGTTTCATTCTTGAAACCCTCCGCTCGAGAGCAACCTCGACGAGGTTCCGGGTCATTTCGGCTGATTCAACCATTGTCTCGTCGATGTTGCTGCGGACGACATGGTCTATTAGCAGGTATGAGATGGTTGAAGAGACCACAAGTGAGAGGAGCGCCAATCCAGTCATGAAAACGATTATTCTTGCACGAAGGTCTTTCCCAAAGATTCTCATTTTACGGACACCTTTTCAAGGTTCACTCCTCTGCACTGGATTTCACACCCGAGAAGTACTTCTCGGTTGCCCTCAGAATTGCCGTGGCTATCCTCAAGATGAACCCTTCTTCTTCTGCTATTTTCTCGTCAACTGGATTTGTGATGAAGATGGGTTCGGTTACTACAACCGGCATCTTTGTTTCTCTAAGGAGAATGAAGGCGGCTCCGTTTGCTTTTAGATCCGGAGCTTGGAGTTCACTTGTGAGCTCGCTCTGAAGATGGTGGGCAAGCCTGAACCCATACGGCGAGCGGTAACCGCCCCTTGCATAATAACTGGAGGAGACACCACGCACAACCGGGTCGGCTGACTCGTTCGCGTGTATGCTCAGAACAAGATCTACACTCATTTCATTTGCTCTTGAGGCGCGTTCAGACTCGCTCGGGCACTCTCCCCGCCTTCTCGAATATGTGACGAGGGCGCCGCCCTTGATCAGGAGCTGTCCTAAATGCTCGGATATTCTTTCGGCAAGGTCGCTTTCACACATTCCTGAATGGCCAACCTTTCCGGGATCTACCGGAGAGCCATGTCCAGGGTCTATCATGATTTTCCTCCCTTTCATGCCACATTCTGGCAGGCCTCTTTCGGACTCGCGGACGTAGGCAATTCCTTCGTGTCTTGTTATTCTGGAAAGACGGAGAAGAGCCTCAATTGTTTTTGGGCCGGCAATCCCATCGGGGTGGAGACCGGAGTTCCTCTGAAATTGCTCAACTGCTGACGCCGCCTGCTCATCAAATATCCCGTCTTCCTTTCCGCTGTAGAAGCCGAGTGCATTAAGCCTGCGCTGTAGCTCGGCAACGTCATCGCCCCTGAAACGGGGCTCTTTGAGGTAGAGAAACCGACAACCGAGAGTGTATCCAGCTTCCACAAGAGAGTGCCATGTGTCTGGACCAACTATGCCGTCAACCCTCAAGCCTCTGCTTTCCTGGAATTCCCGGATTGCCCTTTCCGTCTCGCTGCCGAAGAATGAATCGGCAAGTTCAGAAGACTTGGCCGAGAGAAACCCCAGAGAAACAAGCCTTGATTGGATATCTAAAGCTTCGCGACCACTTGACCCTTTCTTGAAGAGAACCAAGATCAACCCCTCATTTGAGTGAAATCAGAAGGATTCCCTGACAATTATGCAACTTTAGATTAACATTTCATGCTTGAATGTTGTAATTATATTAGCGAGAGATTTTGAGGTAAACCGTTTTAGGATTTTGGGTAAATTAGTTTGTGTCGATTTGGGCTTTGACTTCAGGTGCCTTGTCTTCTTATACTAAGAAACAAGAGTGACTGTGCTAGGTGGGGAGCTAGCGGTGCCCTGTACCCGCAATCCGCTATAGCGGGACCGAATTCCCGCCCGAGGCTGGAAGGAACCGGTACCCATGCTCCGGAAAGCGGTGATGAAGACCGGGTCCCACGCAACGGAAATTTGCGAACCCCGTCAGGTCCGGGAGGAAGCAGCGGTAAGCAAAATAATTCTGTGTGCCGTGGATAAACGTGGTTGGAGCTGGCTTCCGGGTCATAGTCCTGTTCCAAAGGTCGGAGGTGGGTGCACGGTCACTTTGCTGTGGTATGCTTTGATACGGTGAATTGTCATGGAGCATATTTCTCTTTATCGAAAATGGAGACCAAAGGATTTTTCTGAACTGGTTGGTCAGAAGCACATCACGAATACTCTTGCGAGTGCTCTCGAGAGTAGAAAGATTGTTCACGCCTACCTTTTTGCCGGTCCCAGGGGTACTGGCAAAACAAGCACCGCGAGAATTCTTGCTAAGGCGATAAACTGCTACGAGGGTCCCACCGCAACGCCATGCAACAAATGCGATGCGTGCGTCTCGATATCGGAAGGGACGGCACTTGACGTTATTGAGATTGACGCTGCAAGCAACAGAAAAATCGATGAAATAAGGGGACTCCTCGAAAAGATACCATTTTCTCCAACTGCGCTCAGATCAAAGGTGTATATCATCGATGAGGTGCATCAGCTCACCGCGGAGGCTTCCAGTGCTCTATTGAAAACTCTCGAAGAACCTCCGGCTCATGTGATTTTTGTCCTTGCGACAACAGAACCGCAAAAATTACTTCCGACAATTGTTTCGAGGTGCCAGAGGTATGATTTCAAGCTCGTGCCGGCAAGGGAAATTGATAAGGTCCTCAGGTCCATTTCAAGGAGCGAGGGAATTGAAATCGAGGATGAGGCTGTCACGGTTATTGCCGAGCATGCCCGAGGTTCCGTAAGAGATGCAATAGGGGTGATCGACCAGGTTTCGGGTTTTCAAAGAGAGCGAATAACTTCAGCACAGATTGCTGAACTTCTTGGTGCGGTTGAATCGGGCGTCCTCTTCAAAATGATCGACCTGATTGTCGAAAGAGACACGCCCGGTGTCCTTGCTCTAATTGGGGAAGTTGTCGAGTCCGGCAGGGATCCAAGCAGGTTCGCTGAATCATTGATTTCTCATCTGAGATCTTTGTTTCTTGTGCAGAATGCTTACAATCCGAGGGAGATTGTAAGCGCAACCGATGAGCATTTTGAGAGGCTTGCCGAGCAGGCGAGCAGGCTGAAAACCTATGAGGTCTTGAGGTTGATAGAGAGATTTGGCGAAGCTTCGAGGGAAATGCGCTCAAGCGAGTATCCGAGGCTAATTCTCGAATGTGCCGCAGTCAAGGCAGTTAGAGTTGATGCTGATGTGACGCTTGAAGGGTTGATTTACAGAATAGATGAACTTGAAAGAAGAATAACTCCTCTGTTGAAAGGTGGTGGGTCACCACGAGCGGGAACCGAAGAGATTTCGGGGGAACCGGCAGGACGAAAAGGGAGAGAGAAAGAGAATGCCCGCGGTTTGCTGGCCGGGACTCCTGTCGGTGGCGAACCGGGCTCCGGAGATTTGGGGGAAAGAGAGTCTCAAGAGAAGGCGGAGGTTAGGAGGAAACCAGGGGGGCCTCGAGAGAAGGGTCGCGAGGTTGGTAGTGTTTCAGAGGGTGAGACCGCGGGAGATTATTCGATTGAAGCGTCGATATCAGGCGACGAGCTAACAAGAGACGAGGCAAGGAGAGCATGGTCAGCGGTGCTTGCGGAGCTAAAAAGGGCGGGGAAGATAAGGCTTTATGCTTTGCTTGCAAGGGCAAGGGTCGAGGATGTGAACGCAGGGAAGGTTTTGATTGTTTTCAGTCAAGGGGCTTCCTTCAATCTTGAAGTCCTGAAAGACTCGCTTGAAGTTTCAGAGGTGGAGAAGATTTTTTCAAAGGTCATAGGGCGGAAGGTGAGTATAGAACTCAACACCCGAGGAGGTTCCAAGAAAGCAGGAAGAGGCCTCATGAAGGACGCTCCTTTCGTGAGGAGGGGCGATTCGGGAGGAGCGCCTGATGATTCGGGGGGGGAGCAGAAACCCGAATCACAATTAAATGAAGTTGAGGGAAAGCAGGAACCAAAGGGCTTGGATGCAGGGGGGATTGTGAATTATATCGAAAAAACATTTGACGGGAGTACGTTGGAGGAATAAGGAAGCAAGAAGGAGAGTCTGACTTGTCGAAAGGAAGATATTACCCGAAGGGGGCTAAGCCACAGAAGCAGGGGTCGGCGGAAATCTTGAGGAAGTTAGGCGAGGAAATTGAAAAGGCGCGCGAAAGCTTGAGCGAGATGACGGTTGAGCACTCTGCGGGAGGGGGGGCTGTTGTAGCGGTTGTTGACGGCACACAAAAAATAAGGAGCATAAGAATATCGCCGGAAGCGATTGACCCGGACGATACTGGGCTCTTGGAAGATATGATAATTGCGGCTGTAAATGGAGCGATCGAGGAGTCGAAGGAAACCGCTGAAGAGACAATGAGCAAGCTTACTGGAGGACTTGGCCTTCCGGGGGTTCCCGGCTCTTAGTTGGATGCGCCTTCAAGCAAAGCAGTTGAGAGGCTGAGGCTTCTTTTTTGAAAGGATAGAGAGGCGGAATTTGCCTGGGCTTGCCCGCAAAGGTGGGGTTATCTGGCAGAATGGAGGGCTTTGAAAGTCATGGGTGTTTACGCTGAACCACTCGAGCGCGTCATCGAGGAGCTTTCAAAACTACCGGGCATCGGTCCTAAGTCGGCGCAGCGGATTGCGTTCTTTCTGATGAACCGCCCGGAAGAAGATGTAGCTGCACTTGCAAGGGCAATTTTTGAACTTAAGGCGAAAATAAGGTTTTGTTCCGAATGCTATAACATATCTGATGGGGAGAAGTGCTCCATCTGTATGGACGAGAAGCGGGACCCATCGCTTATCTGCGTTGTAGAGGAGCCGCGCGATGTGGTTGCAATAGAGCGCACCGGTAACTTTCGGGGAAGGTACCATGTTTTAGGGGGTGCGCTTTCTCCCATTGATGGGATTGGTCCCGAGGAGCTCAGGGTTTCGGAACTTGTTGAGCGTGTTTCAACAGGGGTTACCGAGGTAATAATTGCGACAAATCCTAATTCAGAAGGAGATGCAACTGCTCTTTATTTGGCAAAAGTCCTGAAGCCCCTTGGAATCAGTATTTCGCGCATTGCGAGTGGTCTTCCTGTCGGCGGAGACATCGAATACGCTGATGAAGTTACCTTGGGGAGGGCGCTCGGGGGGCGCGTTACTCTTTAGACCAGATCCTATTCGTATCTGAGTGCCTCAATGGGGTCGAGCAGGGAGGCTTTGCGCGCTGGATAAACCCCAAAGAAGATTCCAACCATCATTGAGAATACGAACGCGAGAAGTATTATCCAGATAGTAACCTGCGCCTTTATATGAAAAATAGCTTCGTAAATGCTGGCTCCGGCAGATGAAAGAGCAACCCCGATTGCTCCGCCAATGAGGCTCAATATGATTGACTCGATCAAAAACTGGAGCATGATGTCACGCGTTTTTGCGCCAACCGCTTTTCTAATTCCAATCTCGCGGGTCCTCTCGGTTACGGATACAAGCATTATATTCATTATTCCGATACCTCCCACTAAGAGGGATATACCGCCGAGACCGCCCAAGAGATATGTCATTATTCTGGTGGCGTCGCTTGCTATTGACAGGATGTCTTTTTGGGTTATCACCGAGACTTCATCGCTTGAGAACTCCTTTGAGAGCGTTTTTTTGATTTCCGCAACCTCTTTTTCTACGGACTCTTGTGATTTTGCCTCAACCATGATCGTGTCGGGGTTAGGTTTTCCGTACATGCGGATGCAGGTTGTTATTGGAATCCATGCGAACGAGTCAAGGTCTATCATGCCCATCGTGGTGCCCATTGATTTATGGATTCCCACTATTTTGAATCTTCGGCCCTTGATTTCTATGTATCTTCCAACTGGGTCTTCGTCCCCGAAAAGGGATTTTGCGGCACTCGGACCCAATACCACCACGGTTTTTGCGGAGTTTACTTCTGCCTGGGAGAAAAATCTACCCGACTGTGGCTTGAGCTTTCTGACGTCAAACTGTTTTTCTGTGGTGGCATTGATTAGCATGAACTTTTTTCGACCGCGATGAATTATGTAGGATTGGCGCTGAATTATCGGACTGACTCTTTTCGGGTCTCCTATCGCTTTGGCTATTTCGTCCACCGTCTTCAGCGTGAGTTTGTTCGCGGTAGTGGTGGGGGAGCCCATCTGCATAAGGGATTCCGGCGTCATGGCTCCCGTCAGATTAATCTTGAAGGGGACAACCATTATCAGGTTTGAGCCCAATCCCTGTAGTGCCTGTGTAATCTCCGCTCTTGCTCCGGAGCCGAGAGCAACAAGAAGAATCACAGAGCTTACTCCGATTATGACACCGAGCATTGTCAGGGCAGAGCGCATCTTGTTTGCCCTCAGTGAATTCAATGCTGTAAGGATGCTTTCAAGTAACTTGATTTCGAATCGCCCCTTGCTTTTCTTCCTGCACTTCCTTGAGGCGCCTCAAGTTTGAGACTGCCTCGGCTGCTTTCTGTTTCTCGCGAACCGTTTCTTCATCGACGATTCTTCCATCCCGTATATGAATTATGCGGTCGCCGTGCTCAGCAACTTCTTTTTCGTGAGTAACCATCACAATTGTGATTCCGCGAGAATTCAAATCCTGTAAGATAGAGAGGACCTCAGCCCCCGAAAGAGAATCGAGGTTCCCGGTTGGCTCGTCCGCCATTATGATTGGCGGATTCATAATGAGCGCTCTTGCTATTGCGACACGTTGTTGCTCCCCTCCGGACAGCTGGGATGGATAATGCTTTATGCGATGCGAGAGCCCAACCTGCTCAAGGGCGCTGACCGCCTGCTTTTTTCTCTCGGATGCTGGCACGCCTCCATAAAGAAGTGGAAGTTCGACGTTGTTCTCCGCGGTCGTCCTCGAAAGAAGGTTGAACTGCTGGAAAACAAAACCTATTTTCCTGTTGCGCATTTCAGCCAGTCTTGAAACGCTTGCTTTGCTTATGTCCTCGCCATCTATGTAGAGAGACCCGCTTGTTGGATGGTCGAGACACCCGAGGATGTGCATGAGGGTCGATTTGCCAGAGCCGGATGCTCCCATTATTACTAAGAATTCACCCTTGGCAACCTCAATCGAAACCCCTCTGAGGGCTTCAACAGGCTGCTCTCCCGTTTCGTAACGCTTGACAAGGTCGTAAGCTTTAACAATCTTTTCCATGGTTTACAAAACTTTCTGTTTGGCTTCCGATGTGCCTAATCCGAGAAACTAAATCTTTACCGGTTGTCCATTTTTGAGTTTTCTGACATTCTTTGTTATTACCCTATCTCCTCTTGAAAGACCCCTTGTTATTTCTACTTCGGTCTCCGTTGTGATTCCGGTTTCAACCTCGGTGAGCTTGGCTTTCCCGCCCTCGATCTTGAAAACGTAGTTCCTGCCGTTTTTTTCGAGCATGGCCCCAGCTGGCACAACGATACTATCCTTTTTGGAAGCGACTGTAACATCGCCGCTTCCAGTCATGCCGATTTTCAGGGGAATGTCGGACATGTCTAATTGAATTGTGATATCAAAGGCTGTAGCCCCAGCTTCATCTGTGGTTGCCGTGTTTGCGATTTTGGTTACCATCCCTTTGAATCGTTTTTCTGGGTATGCTTCAAGTGAAACCGAGGCAATCTGGTTGACATTGAACTTGACAACGTCAGTCTCTTCAACCTTGGCGACCATGGACATGTTTCTCAGGTCCACAATTGTGTAAATGGGGCTGCCTGGAATAATGAAAGACCCCGGGACAAGAGTGCCGCCCGATGGCAGTCCAAAGCCACCGAGCGCAGAACCAAGACCGGAAAGAGACCCGAGTGAGCCAAGGCTTAAGCCCGCTGGAAGTAGACTCGAAAAACTCGACATTAGTGTGGAAAGCATTCCCTCGAGGGAAAACCCTCCTCCTGTTGGGGTGATGACGGTGCCCGAGACGGGCGCGGCTATCGTTGCGGCTTGGAGGTCCTTCATCGCGTTTTCAATAGCCTTGTTGGCGGAAGCCTCCTGAGCTCCCGTTGAAGCGCCTCCAACTCCGGGCAAAGTTGGAATCTGACTCTGTGCTGTTGAAGCAAGGTAATCCTGATACGAGCTTTCAATTGCTTTGATTAAATCCATCCTATACTGTTCAGGAACTGCAGGTACAATAGATTTTGCGAAGTCGAAAAGGCCAGCAACGCCTGTGTCAACGCTTGTCATAACGGAATTCAAGGATTGTGAGATTTCGGAGGGGATTGAAGCAAGGCTGTTCATCATCGAAGCCATTGAACGAATGGATTCGAGACCCGCCTTTGCCGCAAGAAGTGCTTGCTCGAGGTCGGTTGAATCCAGTTTGACCAGCGGCTGACCGGCTTGAACCTCCTGCCCCTCTTGGGCAAATACCTGTTCTACTGTTCCATAGACCTTTGGCATTACCTGGCAGGGATTGCTGGCTTCTAATTTCCCTAAAACCGTTACTTTTTCCTCTATTTCACGCGGCTCGAGCCGGATTGATTCAACTTTCGTAGGTCCACTGCATCCTGCTGATATTGATGCGAGGATTATCAAAAGAACTCCAATTTTACAAGCAAGCCTGCCAATGCGACTGGTTTTCACTTCTTCCTCCTCAAGTGTAAAATCTCTTTTCCTTCCTTTCGCCCATTATCAGATAACTCTTCTTTGTTGCCCCAAAGAATCCATTCCCTTGTCTTCAAAGATGAGCCTTAATATTCTTTTGTCAGGTTTTCTCATACACCTTCTTGCAATTACATTTTCTTCAAGTTTGTCGGTGAACCTCCATTTTCTGCGGGAAGTACATTCCGAATAGATCTGAATAGCGGCCCCCAACCACCAAACCTCTTCGATTCGATGTTTTCCGCAAAACTTCTCGTTTTTGGTTATCGCGCTTTCAACCATCGATGCTACATAAATGTTGCTGTTTGATCATACCATTGTTCAACGCGCAACGCACCTGCTAATTTGTATTAGCCGTTGAAATATTTTATCAACAGGGATTTTGATGTCAATTTCATTGGTTTTCTCTCGGCTGATGGAGTCTCACTGAACTCGAGCGCAAGCTAAATGTGAAAGATGATTGAAGAGAGAAATACGAGTCCGTTGTAAGTGGCATGAAGTGCAACTGGAGCTGAGATTGAACGATTTTTTGCGTAAAGATAACATGCGCATAACCCGATGAGGAACCTCGGAATAAATCCAATAACCCAGAGGATCGAACCTTCCGTGTGAAGAGCGGCGAAAACAATCCCATTCATGATCATCGCATTCCGAACGCCCAGTTGGTTTCCCATTGCCGGGAAGAGGTAGCCACGAAAGAAAATCTCCTCGAAAAGAGGGGCAAGAACCACGATTGTCACAAACAAAATGAAAATGTAAAATGGACCAACCCCGCCCTGCAGGGATTTTGTAAGCATATCATCCTTGGTTGGACCAATGATAAACTGCCATATTTTTTCCACGAGTATTGCCACAAAGAACAGGGGGACCCCCAAGGCAAGCCCCTTGAGAGACTCCAAGAAATTACAACCATTGCCCAAGCCTATGTTCCCAAGGCTTCCACCATGCCTTGAGCCGACTGAATATGATACCCCGAAGTACAGCAGAGCATAAAAGATGGCGCTGGTAATGAACGTGAGGATTACGAACGCCTCTGGATTGGAAGAGGCGGAAGTAGCCCCTACCGCGGATAGGAGGACCGTGGATATTGCCCCAAGAGCAGTGACAACCAAAAGGGCAATTCCAAATATTATGAGCGCTTCGCCTACTCCCCATTTCGCCTCCGGGAAAGAGTTCTCGCTTCGGGATGTTTTTCCAATAGGAGGTTTGTGCTCCTGGTACCCTGTTTCATTTGGCTGGGCGTAGAGAATGGCATTTGCGCATGTCTGGCAGTAATTGCGGTTTCCTACAATGCGCCTGCAAGAGGCACAAACCAGGCGCCCGCAGATAACGCACTTTGCGACTGCGACTCTATTCGCGTGGACGTAGCACGTTTCTAACCCCGGATTCATTCAGCACCACGGACGTCGAGACAGTCCATTTCAAATGTTCCCACTTTTGATGAGAAGTTCGGCGATTTGGATTGCATTGAGTGCGGCGCCCTTTCGCAGATTGTCGCTAACAATCCACATATTGAGGGAGTTCTCACGGGAAAAATCAAGCCTAATGCGTCCAACGAAAGTAGCATCCTTTCCAACGCAGTGGATTGGAACCGGGTACAGATTTTTTTCGGGCTCATCGACAACCTCGATACCAGGTGAATCATTTAAGACCTGGCGAGCCAGGTCGGGCGTAATTCGCTTTTCGAATTCAATGTTTACCGACTCGCTGTGTCCAACGAAAACAGGCACCCTGACGGTTGTTGCAGTTACTGGAAGATCCGGGATTCCCATGATTTTTCGGGTCTCGTTTACCATCTTCATTTCTTCCTTCGTGTACCCGTTTTCGAGAAATTCATCTATATGTGGAAGGCAGTTGTACGCTATCTGGTGAGGGTAAACGCTCTTGGTCACTGGTTTTCCCTCCTCGATCTGCCGCACCTGCCCTTTCAACTCCTCAACGGCTTCTTTGCCCGTGCCGGATACGGACTGGAATGTTGTTACGACGACCCTTTTTATGACAAATCTCCGGTGAAGGGGCGCAAGTGCAACCACCAGCTGTATGGTGGAGCAGTTCGGGTTTGCAATTATTCCCTTGTTGGCGAAGGCAGCATCCGGGTTGACCTCGGGGACGATGAGAGGAACATCGGGGTCCATCCTGAACGCGCTTGAATTGTCAATGACAGCAGCTCCGCGCTCCGAGGCAATGGGAGCAAATTCCTTGGAAATAGAGGCGCCGGCGGAGAAGAGAGCTATGTCTATGCTGAGAAACGATTCGCCAGATAGAACCTCAACCGGAATCTGTTTTCCCCTGAACGAAAAATTTCTTCCACGCGAGCGTTCAGAGGCAAGAAGACGAAGAGAATCTACGGGGAAGTTTCTCTCATCAAGAATTTTTTGCATTTCAATGCCAACCATTCCGGTGGCGCCCACAATTGCTACGTTCATTTCATCACCTGCTTATTGAGGATAACATAAAGAGCGCTCTTTTGTGTTTGTAGTCTGCCTTGAGTATCGGGAGTTGTTTCAAAGAGAAAAGAGGGCTCAACTCGGAATCAAAGTCCGAATTCTTTGTGGAGCACGCGGACTGCCTTCTCCCCGTTTTCTTCCCTGACGACAACAGAAATCTTGATCGGAGAGGTGCTTATCATTTCTATGTTCATGCCGTTTTCCGCAAGGGTCCTGAACATACGCGCTGCAATGCCGGGATTGGTTTTCATCCCTGCGCCGATCAGGCTTACTTTTGCTATTCTCTCGTCAAACCTCGTGTCTTTTGCATGTATCGACTCTGCGATTTTCATTGATATTTTGCGAACATCTCGAAGGTCATCTTGATTCACCGTAAAAGAGATGTCAGTCCTTTCCTTTTCGCTGACATTCTGAATGATCATGTCAACATTGATATTGGCATCGGCCAGTGCGCCAAACAACTCGGCGGCGACGCCCGGTTTGTCCGGGACGCCGAGGAAAGTAACCTTTGCTTCACTTGAGTCATGTGTTACTGCGCTTACGATTGGTTTTTCCATGATTTTATCCTCACTCCTTACCCAGGTTCCCTCCCCTTCGTGGAAACTCGACCTAACGTGAAGGGGAACATTGTAATTTCGCGCGTATTCGACAGAGCGGGACTGCAAGACTTTAGCGCCGGTTGCGGCCATCTCGAGCATCTCCAGGTAAGAGACCTCGTCAATCTTGTGAGCCCCTGGCACGACCTTCGGGTCTGCCGTAAAAACTCCGTCCACATCGGTATATATTTCACAGTAGTCAGCATGGAGCGTTGCGGCGAGTGCAACAGCTGTTGTGTCCGAGCCACCTCTCCCAAGAGTAGTTATCTCACCATCACTGGTGACACCCTGGAAGCCTGCTACTACAACTATTTTCCCCTTTCTCAATTCCTGTATTACTCGCTCTGCTCCCACATGCCTGATTTTCGCTTTCGTGTGACCCGTATCTGTGATTATTTCAACCTGCTGCCCGGTCATGCTGACAGCATCAGCGCCCATTTCGTTGAGCGCCATGGCAAGAAGAGCCATCGAGACGTTCTCGCCGGTTGAAAGTAGCATGTCAGTTTCTCTCTCAGGCGGGTTGCTTGTTATCTGTCTCGCGAGCTCTAATAACTGGTCGGTTGTATCGCCGAGCGCACTCACCACAACCACCAGATGGTCGATTCGCTTCTTACTCTCAGCCACACGTCTGGCTACATTCTTTATTTTCTTTACATCCGCAACGGACGTTCCTCCGAACTTCTGAACAACTAAAGACATCCTTCCTCCAAGAAGGGGTCAGGTCTTGCAAGGACACATTTTTGGATTTCCTCTTTCTGACCGGAAACATTCTAAGCGAGTTATCCGGAATGTTTTAAGCTTTGATGGCATTTTCCTTGCTGCAAGTTTCGGGGTCTCGCATGCGCTCTGGTGCCTTGTAGCGAAGAAGCGACTTGTTTATGGGTCCGAGTTTCTTGATTGCGTCAACCATGTTCTTTATTGTACTTGCGAATTTTTCTCCCTCGGAAGCTGAAATCCAGGCAAGTTCAAGCCTTTCGGGTTCGATTCCTAAGGCTTCGATATATTCTTTTAGCGCATTGTAGCGCTTTTCGGTCATTAGGTTCGCGGATATATAGTGGCAGTCTCCAATGTGGCATCCGGACATAAGCACGCCATCAGCGTTGTGCCTGAAGGCCTCTAAAACATAAAGCGGATCTATTCTTGCGGAACACATGAGTCTTATTATCCTTACATTTGGAGGGTACTGCATGCGGGAAACCCCTGCATAGTCTGCGCCCGCGTACGAACACCAGTTGCAGGTAAATGCAAGGATCTGTGGCTCGAAGCCCTTTCCAGGTTTCGTTGGCTCCGGGAAAGCAGCCTTTATCTGCGCAAGTGTTTGGTCCTCCGTGAAATGCTGGGTTTTTATGGCAAGAGTGGGGCAGCCCGCCGCGCACGCTCCGCATCCTTTGCACAGTGCCGGATTTATTGATGAGACAAGTCTCATCTGTTCATTGATGACCATTTTTACAGCGCCAAACGGACACACCCACTCACAGAAACCGCAACCGATGCAGGAATCCTCATCGACGCGTGAGGTTATTGCTTCAGTGCGAACGATTCCCTGCCTCATCGGATTGACCGCGTGAGAGGCGGCAGCATGAGCCTGTGCGACGCTCTCTGCAACATCTTTTGGTCCTTGGGCTGTTCCGCAGACGTATATGCCATCCGTTGCAAAGTCAACAGGTCTTAACTTTGTGTGCGCTTCAAAAAAGAACTTATCCTGCCCAATTGGAACCCGCAAGTATTTTGAAAGAGAAAGACCGTCTTCTGTCTGGATTAGCGGGGTGGAAAGAACTACGAGGTCAGCGGGATAGGAAGCTTCCCTTTGAAGGAGGTCGAGGTATGTCCTTACCTCGAGTCGCCCATCTTTTTCCGCCACCTCGGGTATTTTTTCGGGATCAAATTTTCTGAACCTTATTCCTGCGGCTCGAGCTTTCCTGTACCATTCCTCCTGTATTACTCCATAGACTTCAATATCGTTATGAAGTATGCTAACGCGCGCGTCGGGAAACTTTTCCTTGATGTTGAGCGCATTTTTTATCGCCACCATGCAGCAAATTCTGCTACAATACGAAACAAGCATGCCCCGGCTTCCCGCGCATTGTATCATCACAACATCGTGAAGAGCAGGAAGTCTGTCATCTAAAAGCATTTTCTCAAGCTCGCCCTGAGTGATGACATCTTTCAATTTTCCATATCCGTAAAGCCCTTCAGGCTTCAGTTCGGAAGAGCCGGACGCGACAATTATAGTTCCACACTTTATCGAGAAATCACCTTGCTTTGATGTAATTTCAACCTCAAAATTTCCGAAGAATCCCTTGACTGACTTGATAAGCACATCGGTGTAAAGATGTACCTTGGGATTTGAGTTTATTCTTTCAATATAGCCTTTGATTAATCGCTTAGGATCCGCTCCTGTTGGGGTCAGATTATAAAGGGAGTTGAGCATCCCCCCTGGTTGTGATTCTTTCTCCAACAAGTGAACATCATATCCCTGTTCAGCGATTGAAAGGGCTGCGGTCATTCCGGAAATGCCCGCTCCTATTATGCATGATACAGGATTGATTTCTACAGAAATGTCTTCAAGACCCTCCAGATGAGAGACCCTCATCACGCTCATTCTTACAAGGTCTTTAGCCTTCTCGGTTGCCCTTTCCCAGTCGTGCATGTGCACCCATGAACACTGGTCTCTTATGTTTGCGAACTCGAAAAGATACTTGTTGAGCCCCGCGTCCTCGCATGCTTTTCGGAACAGGGGTTCATGTGTTCGAGGAGTGCAGGCGGCCACCACCACTCTGTTGAGGTTGTGTTTTGAAATAGCTTCCTTGATTGAAGCGATACCGTCTTCTGCGCATGTATACAGGTTTCTCTTCACGTATTTCACATTGGGAAGAGTCTCTGCGTACTCTGCCACCTCTTCAACATCCAAGAAGCCCGCAATATTGGCACCGCAATGGCAAATAAAGACGCCAACTCTTGGTTCGGCCTTTTCCGGCTCAGTTGGTTTTTCTCTTGAAGGTTTTGCGGGTTTGCCCTGCGCACTCTTTACGGTAGCTCGGCTTCTCGCCACCTTTTCGGTGGCCGCCTTCACTTCGCCCAACTGCTTTGTCCCCCCCTACTTCTTTGTCGGCTTCTTCGCAGCTTTCTTTGCCGGCTTCTTCGCAGCTTTCTTCGCAGCTTTCTTCGCAGCTTTCTTTGCCGGCTTCTTCGCAGCTTTCTTTGCCGGCTTCTTCGCAGCTTTCTTCTTTGCAGTTGCCATCTCCCACCTCCTATCTTTCCTTACCGACTTTTACCTCGACCTTAGCCCTGTTTTCTTCAATCTCGTGTGCAGCCCTATCTGCGGCTGCCCCTCCTTGTGTTACTGCATCTGTCACATCCATGGGGCGCGTGCATGCACCGGCTATGAAGACGCCGGGCACGTTTGTGTCCATTGGCGCAAGAAGATCATCTCGGGCCTTGAAAAACCCGAACTTGTCTGATTCTACACCAAGAGTTTTCGCAAGTTTTTCAATTCCCTTAGGCGGAACGAATGCCACTGATAGAACTACCATTTCAACTTCAAGCTTCTTAACGCCGCCTGATTCCGTATCATCATACCAGATGTAAAGATTCTTTGTTTTTTCATCTTCTGTTATTTCACCTGGTCTTGCTCTTATGTACTTTATCTTATATTCATCCCTTCCTCTTCTTATATATTCATCGAAACCTCTGCCGAATGCTCTTATATCTGTGTAAAAAATAAAGTTTTCGGTATCACCGTTGTGCATGTACGCAAGCATCGCGTCCTTTGTTGCATACATGCAGCATACTGAGCAACAATACGGATGACCAGACTTCAAATCCCTTGCGCCAACGCATTGAATATACGCGATTCTCTTAGGTCTTTCGCCATCCGAACGGCGTGTGAGATTCCCCCCGGTTGGTCCACCGGCGTTTATTAGCCTTTCGTATTCCATGGAGTGAATAACGTTTTCAAAACGACCATAACCATATTCAGTTACGGGTGTTGGGTCAAAGATGTCGAGCCCGGTTGCCACGATAATAGACCCGACGTTGAGGTTTATGATTTCATCCTTCATTTTGAAATCAATTGCCTCTCGGGCACATGCGGTCAGACACTTTGACTTACACTTCCCCTTGGTGAATAAAAGACAGCTTTCAGGGTCAACAAGAGCGGCTCTCGGGACCGCCTGCGCGAATGGGATGTAAACCGCAGCTCGTTTGCCCAAACCCTCGTCCCACTCGTTTGGGATTCTATTTGAAAGCACACACTCTTCCGCACAGCTTCCGCATCCGGTACATTTACTCTCATCAATGTATCGTGAATGCTTTCTTACTCTCACACTAAAATTGCCAGACCTCCCCTGGAGTTTCTCCACTTCGGCATAAGTGATCACTTCTATTTTTGAATGATTGAAGCACGTTATCATTTTTGGGGCTAAAATGCATATCGAGCAATCGTTGGTAGGAAAGACCTTGTCGAGAAGTGCCATCCTTCCCCCGATTGACGGTTTTTTCTCAACAAGATATACATCATATCCCTTATCGCCGAGGTCAAGGGAAGCTTGAATTCCGCAAACACCACCGCCAATCACCAGAACCGAGTCTGACATATTATCTCACCCCTGTTTCTTCTTGACAGATTCCTGTGCTTTTGGACTCTTTTTTGCGGCTTTTTTCGTAGGAACGGGCTTTCCCTTCTTCTTTTCTGTTTTAGAGATTGGCTTGGCTTCTGACGTGGATTTTACGCCAGGAGCCTTCATTGCTTTGGCGATGATTGAGGTTATGTCATGAACGTCGATGGCTGGCTTTTCCCTTTCGGTAGGGACCTTCCCCGAAAGCGCGCATCTGAAGTGAATCAGGCACTTTGGGCATGAGGTCAGAAGAGCGTCCGCGCCAGTCGAGCAAGCCTCCTCGAGCCGGTCAATCTGAATGCACTTTGATGTTGCGCCACAAAGTACCCAGGAACTGACACCACAGCATATTGCGTCGGCACCGGAGTGTTTCATCTCAACGAGTTCAACACCAGGTATCGAGTTTATGACCTTCCTTGGCGCCTCATATATCCCCATGTGACGACCGAGCCGACAGGGGTCCTGGTAAGTGACTTTCATTTCGAGAGTCTTGTTGAAAGAGATCTTTTTTTCATCAAGTAACTTGCTCGTGAGTTCCGTTATATGCATAACGTCAATGTCCCAGTTCTTGATGACCCTCGGGTATTCGCGTGAAAAAGTGAGGTACCCTTCAGGACATGAAAAAACAACCCTTCTGACCCCTGCTTCTTTGATTGCTTTTGCATTCTTTTTTGCAAGTGTTTCGAAGGATTCGGTGTCGCCTGCCGCAAGAAGGTCATGACCGCAGCAGCATTCGTTTTCGAGCACAACTGGAGTGATTCCGGCAGCGTTGAGTATTGAGATGGTATTTTTTGCTATGTCAAGGGAACCAGGTCTTATGTACGAGTGTGAGATTTCATAATACGGCAGGCAGCCAACAAAATACATTATGTCATTCTTGCTGCTGGCACTTCTTTTGATTCTCATCCCATCGGTAAAGGAAGTGCGGTTCTGGCGAATGCCTTCTGAAGCCATTATTCTCATCCAGGAATACATGAGCCCTGATTTCGTTCCAACTTTATTATCCCTTATTTCCTTTGAGGCAACCCTTCGCTGGTAGATGAAGTCCGAGAATCGGACATCGAAGGGGCACCGTTCCTCGCACGTCGCGCAGGTAAGGCACTCCCATATCCCGTCGGTTTTTTCGAGGTCCGAAACAAGGTTTTCAAGTGAGTATTCCACCAGTTTCCTTGGGCTGAACTCAGGGTTTCTCCTCGCAACGGGGCATGACGCGGTGCACTTCCCGCACTCAACGCAGAGCATGGCGTTGGTGCTTTCTATAGAGTCGTCGAGGGATGGTGCTTTCAAGACCCTTTGCCTGGCTTTCTTGAGAGGATTCGGACCGAGCTTCTTGAGAGCCTTGACGAAATCGGTGATTTCTTCTGCAAACTGCTCCCCTTCATTTGCGTTGACCCACTTTATTCTCAATCTATCTGAACCGAGACCAAGAAGGTCGAGGAGCCTCCCGGTTGACTCGACTCCCTCCTTTGCCCTCATATTGCCTGTTTTGTAGTGGCAGTCGGCTTCGTGACAACCACCGACCAAAACGCCATCAGCACCGCTTTCGAAGGCTTTAAGGATGAAGGCAGGTTCAATCCTGCCCGAGCACATGACGCGGATTATTCGTACATTTGCCGGATACTGGATTCTCGATACGCCAGCGTAGTCGGCGCCGGCATATGCGCACCAGTTGCATGTGAACGCAATTATCCTTGGCTCAAAAGCCAACCGTCCTCCTTAGTCTTTGCGCAAACGAAAGCCTCATTTCACTGCTGACCTTATCATCGCTTCGATTTGCTCATCCGTAAAGTGAGAAATTGTTATGGCGTCGCTCCAGCATGACACCGCGCACATGCCGCAGCCGACGCAAAGAGCCTCATTGACTTCGGCGACAGGAATTTTTGTACCATCGCTTTTGACACTTATGGCTCCGAATTCGCATGCGTCCTCGCAAGCACCGCAGCCCCGACATCTTTTCGGGTCAACTTTTGCTATCGCACCTTCACCGATGACATATTCTTTTGACAGGACTGTGATGGCTCTTCCTGCGGCACCGAGACCCTGGGAGATTGCTTCACACGCAAGCTTTGGATGATGGCATGTTCCGGCGAGGAATATTCCCGCTGTCGAGAAATCGAGTGGTCTCAGTTTTACGTGGGCTTCAAGGAAGAAGCCGTCCTCATCGGTAGGTATCTTCATCATCTCGGAAAGGGCGACGTTCTCATCATCGGGGACAACCGGTGTGGAAAGAACAACTAAGTCAGTTTCTATTTCAATCTCGTGGGGAACTTGAGGGCTATTGAGATTGACGGTTAAACCATTCTCTTCCTCCTTGATTTGCGGCGGTTCCTTGTCATCGTATCTTATGAACAGTATCCCTCGCTCTCTTGCTTTCCGATAGAGTTCTTCGTGAAGTGCGTAAACAACAATATCGCGGTAGAGAACAAAAACGTTTGCTCCTGTGTTTCTTTCCTTGAATGCAATGGCGTTCATGAGGGCATGGATACAGCAAACGCGGCTGCAGTAAGGTCTCTCCTCGTTCCTCCCCTCGACGCATTGAATCATCACGACCGATTTTGCTTTTAGTGTGGGGAGTTTTTGCCTGAACTCTTTTTGTGTCATCACTTTTTGGCTCTTACCGAAGAGATAGGAGGATGGGATATGCTCTCTTCCTCCGGTTGCAACTATTACCGCGCCCGGCTTGATTTCTTTCAAGCCTTCCCCGGATTGAACGAGTGCCCTGAAATTTCCAATGTAGCCGGAGAAGTCAACGACTCTTGATGAAGTGTGAACGACCACGTTCCTTAGTTTCTTGAGTTCCGAAATCACAGACAGGATGCCCGTGCGGATGTCTTCTGTTTCCTCGATGCCAAGGTTAGCCGGAATGCTGTTGACGCCTCCACCCAGGTGTTCTTCTTTCTCAACGATGTGAGTTTTGAAACCCGATTTTGCAAGTACGAGCGCTGAGGAGATTCCCGCCGGACCGCCGCCTATTACAAGAGCTTCGTGGTTTACCTTTACCGGAAGTAGAGGGAGCGGCTCGAGCAACCTTGCTCTTGAGACTGACATCCCCACAAGGTCCTTTGCTTTCTCCGTTGCTCTTTCGGGCTCGAGGCTGTGAACCCACGAACACTGGTCGCGGATGTTCGCGAATTCAAGGAGGTAACGGTTCAAACCAGCCTCCCGAATTGTGTCTCTGAAAAGTTTTTCGTGAGTTCGGGGAGTGCATGCCGCCACGACTACCCTCGTGAGTTGGTGCTCATGAATTGCCTGCTTTATTCTTTCGCAGGATTCCGATGAGCATGTATATGTGTTTTCCTCGACATATACCACATTCCCAAGAGTGCGAGCATATTCTGCGACGGCACCCGTATCTACGAAGTTAGCGATGTTCTTCCCGCAATGGCAGACAAAGACGCCGATTCTTGGTTCCCTCACTTTTGTATCAGCTTCAGGTGGCAGTTCCTTTTCTTGAATGAGTGTTCCGCGAGCCTCAGAGAGAATCGAGGAGCAATTGCCAGAAGCGCCCGCTGCCTGGGAAACAGTTTCCGGTATGTCCTTTGGACCAGTCGCTGAGCCACATGCGAATATCCCGGGCACTGAAGTTTCGGTAGGATTCTCCTGCTTGGTTTCGATGAAGCCGTATTGATTCAACTTTACGCCTGCTTTTTCGAGCGCGGTTATCGGGGAGGCTTTGAGCCCGACGGAAAGTGAAACGATGTCAAACTCATCTTCTTCCCATCCATCTTCCGTGAGGAACCGTATCCTCAAAGTATCCGGACCTGCGATTTCAACCGAGGGAATCTTGAATCTGGTAAATCTTATTCCGTACTCGTCTTCTGCTCTTCTTTTGAATCGTTCAAATCCCTTGCCAAATGTTCGCATATCGATGTGGAATATGTGGCAGGCTATATCCGGGTCGTGTTCCTTGATAACTGTTGCCTGCTTTATTGCGTAGGTGCAGCAAACCCCGGAGCAGTAGGGATTGTGGAAAATGTCGCGAGAGCCGGCGCACTGGACGAAGGCAATTCTTTTTGCCGGTTTTCCATCCGATGGTCTTACTATTTTCCCCGCGTACGGACCGCTTGCGCACATGATTCTTTCGAGTTGAATCGAGGATACTACATTCGGGTGTTCAGGGTGGTAGGGAGAAAGCTCCTTGATACTTGATGCATGAGCTCCGGTGGCAGCGACTATCGAACCCACCTCGATTTTCTTGGGTTCCGGTTTCTGGTCGAAGTCTATCGCTTTGGCGGTGCATGCTTCCTGGCACGGAGCCTTGCACTTCCCCTTCGTGAACTTGAGGCAGGCATTTGTATCAATGAGAGCAATGCGAGGGACGCTCTGGGCGAAGGGGATATAAATTGCACTCCTTTTTGAAAGACCGGCGTCGAATTCCGATGGGATTCTCTCGGAGAGAACGCATGCTTCTGAACATGCGCCACAGCCGGTGCATAACTCGGTTGAAACGAAGCGAGGATTTTGAATATATTCAACTGCGAAGTCCCCGGGACCGCCTTTGATTTCTTTGATTTGGGCAAGAGTGATTATCTCTATGTTCGGGTGCTGGCTTGCCTCCACCAGTTTTGGAGAAAGGATGCACATTGAGCAGTCGTTGGTAGGGAATGTCTTGTCTAACATTGCCATCAGGCCACCTATGGATGGACTGCTTTCAAGAATGTAAGCCTCAAAGCCGCTCTCTGCTACATCGAGCGCTGCTTCGATCCCGCCTATTCCTCCACCGACTACGAGGACAGAGCCCTTTTTCATGCCGCGCTGCTCCTTTGAGTCATTGGTTTCTGCCTAAAGCACTCCTGCTTCGGATCGCCTGACGAGTCTTTCAAATGAATCGTCAACTCTTTTCTGAATTTCCTTTATGTCTTCCTCTTTGAGATGGCGAAAGCGACCCTGTGACCTTAGGTATTCGAGAACTGGTTTTCTTTTTTCCATGAAATAGTTCAATTTGAGTTTTCCGTCTATGATTTCATAGAGTGGGAAGACGCCTGTTTCGACCGCAAGCCTTCCCATTTCAACGGTAAGTTTGCTGTCGAACCTCCACCCGGTAGGGCAAGGAGTCAGGATGTGAAGATAGGTTGGTCCTTCTGTTTCGAATGCTATTTTTGCTTTGCGCAGAAGGTCCATGGGGAAACTTGGGCAGCATGTCGCAAGATAGGGAATTTCATGAGCTGCAACGATCATGGGAAGATTCTTTTTGTTTGTAACCTGCCCTATTGATTCCTTTCCCGCAGGGCTTGTTGTGGTGCTTGCGCCGTACGGGGTTGCGGATGAGCGCTGGATGCCGGTATTCATATATGCCTCATTGTCTGTGCAGATGTATGTGAAATCGTGAAATCTCTCGAAAGCGCCAGAGAGAGCCTGAAGACCGATGTCTGCGGTTCCTCCATCACCGGCAAGGGCGATAATTGTTGTCCGCCCCTGCTTGTAGCGCTTCTTGTTCCTTAGTGTCTTGATTGCCGATTCAACTCCGGATGCCACCGCAGCGGCATTTTCGAATGCAACGTGTATCCAGGGAACTCGCCATGCGGTTTGCGGATAGGGGCTTGATATGATTTCAACACAGCCTGTCGCGCTGCATACAATTGTATCCGGACCTGCCGCTTTCATAAATTGCCTGATGGCAAGAGCTTCTCCACAACCTTGGCAGCCACGGTTGCCCTCGGCGAAATATTCCTGCGGAGGAATAAGCCTGGGGATGAAGTCGAAGTTGCTCTCCGTCATTCCCTCACTCCTATCATGAAGTACTCCTCCTCAAAACCCTCTGAAAGCGCTCGTTCGGCAATTTCTACGATTTGTGTGAAATCTTCAATTGTGACATCTCTACCGCCCAGTCCTGCGATGAAGCCTATGGTTAGCGGCTTTTTCTCGAGGGGATACAATGCACTTCTGAGCTCTGAGCACATGGGCCCGCCCGGCCCCCCGAAGGAAAGGCATCGGTCAACTACGGCTACGGCTTTTGCATTTTGAACGGCATCCCTTATGTCATTGAAGGGGTATGGTCTCCATAGCCTGGTTGTAAGAAGCCCGACTTTCTTGCCAGACTTTCGCATCTTGCTCACAGCGACTTTTGCGGTTCCGGAAATCGAGCCCGCAAGATTGATGATGATTTCAGCATCTTCTGTCATGAATTTCTCGACGGGAGAATATTTTCTGCCAAACTTCAAAGCGAAATCTTCCCAAACCTCGAGAATCACGGGATAAGCCCCGAGAATCGCTTCGTTCTGCTGCTTTTTTATCTCTGTATAGATTTCCGGAAAACCAACCGGACCAATGGATACGGGGTTTTCGGGGTCGAGTTTCAATTTCGGATTGAACGGGGGGAGAAAGGAATCAATGTCCTCCTGGCTCTCGACGAACAGCGGTTCAATAACATGAGAGAGTGTAAATCCGTCAATGTTTACGATTGAGGGAGTGAGCACCCTTTCATCTTCAGCCCACTTGAACGACTGTATGGTGAGGTCGAAGGATTCCTGCCCTGTTTCGGCAAAGACCTGTATCCAACCGCAGTCTCTTTCGGCCATTATGTCACTCTGGTCTCCCCAGATTGAAAGAGGTGCCGATAATGCTCTGTTCGCAACAGCCATCACAACGGGGAGTCGGAGACCAGAAGCAATGAAGAGAACCTCGTGCATGAGCGCGAGGCCCTGTGACGCTGTAGCGGTGAAGGTGCGCGCGCCTGCAGCGGAGGCGCCGCAGCAAGCGCTCATTGCGGAATGTTCGGATTCAACCATGATAAACTCTGAGTCGAGTTCTCCATCGGCTACCATGCGAGCCAGCTCTTCTACGATATGTGTTTGTGGCGTAATCGGATAAGCCGCAATTACATCCGGCCTGCACAGCTTTGCCGCTTCGCTTATTGCAAAGGAAACCTCGAGTCCGACTCTTTTGCCCATCACTTCTCCTCTTCAACCATCTTTATCGCGTTTCTCGGACATTCGTGGGCGCATATCCCGCATCCCTTGCAGTGTTCATAATCGACCTCATAGTATCCCTCTTCGTTGATGAACAGCGAGGATTCGGGGCAGAGAATCCAGCATAGTCCGCATTTGTTACAGGCTTCCGGGTCGCGCAGTGGCTTTTCGCTTCTCCATTCCCCAGTTTTTTGTTGCGTCGCGCTTCCCGGCTCAGAAATTGCAGCCGCAAGCGGGAAGGCTTTCCATTTTGGAAGATCAGTCATCACTCACCCTCAAGGATCGTTTCGCTGTAAGCTCGCTTCATAGCATTTACGTTTTTTTCTGCGACTTGAGGAAACATCTCTTCAACTTGTTTTGCCAGCGAATCAATTGAAACCAGGCCGGAAACTCTCGAGAGAGCTCCCATCATTGTTGTGTTGGTTATGGGCCTCCCAATTTCCTCGTGTGCTATTTTGCTTGCGTTAACAATACAGACTTTCTGAGATATCTTGAATTCCTGCTTTACTTCCGAAATCGTTTTGCGCGTGTTGACTATAAGCGTGCCGTCTGGAGAAAGACCCTCGGTGGTATCAACCGCACTCATTACCGAGGGGTCGAGAACAACAACAATATCCGGACTCGTTATGCCGGACCTTATGAAGATGAATTCATCGGATATCCTCGTGAACGCCATCACGGGGGCTCCCCGCCTTTCAGGTCCAAAACTCGGGAAAGCCTGGGCGTATTTGCCATCTTCTATTGCTGCAAGTGCAAACATCTGGGCCGAGGCAACGGCTCCCTGGCCGCCTCTCCCGTGCCATCTTATCTCGGTAATATTTTGAGCGCTTAAGTCTTCCATGGTTTACCCGATTTTTTTCATAAGACCATCGACTCCCACCCTGTGAGCCTGAAGCCCGAGAGCGGAAGGGTCGTTGCCGAGGGAGATTGCAAGCAACTGGCAATAATGTAGCACAGGAATCTGATAGTCTTTTTTGAGCTTGCGTTTGATTTCAAGTTGACCAAAGTCAAACTGCTCGAAACAGGCGGGGCAAACTACGACAATTACATCTGCGCCGGAATCTTTCATGGCCTTGCATTTGTTGCTTGCCATTGAAAGAGAGAGCTCAGGGGAGCGAACCGCATTTCCACAGCAGTCCGTGTAACCATCGTACTTCACGACCTCACAGGAGAGAGCCTCAACCAAGTGCTCGAGAACTTCTGGATTGAATGGATCGTCGAATGAGACCAAGCGGGAAGGTCTCAAGAGATGGCAGCCATGATGAATCGCAACTTTCAGACCTTTGAGCGGCTTTCTTACAAGTGATGATATTCTTTCCGCGCCGACCTCTGCGAGGCACTCTGCAACATGCTTGACCTTCGCTTTTCCATTCAAAGAAAGCCCGAGCGGTGAAAGCTTTTCTGAGATAGTTTGTTTTTCGCCGTTTTCTTTGAGGATTTGGGAGGCTTCCTTGAGTGTCGAATAACACCCGTTGCAAAGTGTAAGCAAATCGCGGTTTCCCCTTTCGGCAAGAGCGATATTTCTGGAAGCAAGAGTAAGCCAGTCTTCGAGGGAGGAAGCTTTGATATTCCATGGTTCGGGGCAACAGGAGAAACCTCTGACATCTATCAGGTTTATTCCGCATTGTGGTAGAGCAATACGCGCCGCAAGTTCTATTTGCGGATGTCTCAGAGGTATCATGCATCCTGGAAAGAAAGTAAAATCCGTCCCTTTCAATTGTCACTCCATGATTTTTTTCACTTGTTCGGCGACCGTTGAATCAACTTCAGGCAGTCCAAGTTCTCTCCTTCTTTTCTTGATTGCTTCAGAAAGAGGGATGAATGTTCCGTTTTCGATTACATGAACACGCGAGTCTTTTATTTCTTCGGGTGAATTTCCAGACTTATACGCCACGTTCTTGAGCGCTGTTATGACTTCAACGGGGTGTGTTCCCTGGGGACAGAACTCGTAGCATTTGTAACATGTGGCACATTCCCAGATTATGGAATCCTTGTCGATTAGTTCCCCTAAACCAAGCGACGCGGAAAGCACTATTTCGGCTGGATTGAAGCGAGAGTCAAGGCGAGCTGTCGGACATTCAGATACACACGCATTACATTGATAGCAGTGGTCGATTTCTCCTGCTTTTTCAACCTCACTCAGGTTTTTCTTGAAATCAGGGTTTACTGAAACCAAGGTGACGCCTCATCGAAAGAATTTTTTCAGCAAAAAATTATAGGCGTCATTATATTCAAATCAATGGTCAAACGTCAAACGCGTAAACAAGAACCTTACTGTTTGTGCGCAAACAGCCAGAGTTCGTAACTATGCCTGGGGGCGCTCAGGTTATTCCGATTCAATCTGCTCATAAGTTGGTATCCACTCGTTCTCCATATACCACCTGACGGTTTCAAACCATCCCTTCCTCAAGTCCGGATACCTGAGCTTGTAACCGAGTTTTTTGAGTTTCTCATTGGAGAAGTAGTATTCTCCTCTACCGAATGAAGTAAATCCCGGGTCGAACCTCGGGCTCATTGCTGGAACAAGACGATGCTCAGTTATGACTTTATCCCACTGACTCTGGAAGAATTCGGTAACCTTCGTGAAGAAGATTTGTGGAAAATGGGAAATAGCACTTGCGCCGATTGCAATCAATTTGTTTGCGGACGGTAATACTCTTTTTGTCTCAATTCCCACTGAGTTTAGCAGTACTTCAATCAATCCTCCGTATGGCATCGCCGAGTCATCTGAAACGTTATATGCCTGACCAATTGCTTCGTCTTTTTCAAGAAGGAATGCGGCGGCACCCACGATGTCCTCCACATGAACGAGATTTGCATTGAAGCCATCCTTGGGAAGGGGGACCATTTTCAGCCCTGTTTCTTTCAGCAGAACCGGGAGTCCAAGGAACAGACCCATTACATACACACATCTTGGTCCGTAGATTGTTGTTGGTCTGATAACGGTTACCGGAAGGCCGTGAAGCTTGTGATAGCGAAGGGCGGCCTGCTCGCCGAACAGCTTGGTTATTGAATAAAGATTTATCGGCTTTTGGGGATAGTTCTCGTAAACGGGCGAATATTCCGGCGGGCCGTATGTGTCGCATGTGGAAAAATGCACGAAGTGTTTGACGCCTTTTGAAAGAGCCGCTTCACATGTCGTGACAGTGACGTGGTAGTTCGCAAGTTCATACTCCGGGCGCGTCATAAAATAATTCATGCGTGCTGCAGTATGCACGACCCTATCAACCCCGTCCATAGCCTTGAGTGCTTCTTTGAGTTTCAGAAGATTAGCAGGAACTATCTCGCAGTTCTGGCGTTCGATGGCGGAATAATCAGCCTCGGGAAGGTCGGTCGCGCGAACCTCGTATCCTTTTTTCTGAAGCTCCTCGATCATAAATGGGCCTACGAACCCACACGCACCTGTAACGAGTACCTTTTCTGCCATAACGAAATCACCCCTCTCTTGTTTCGTTACATTTATTTTTCAATGAAGGCATTTAATTCTCTCTAATGAAGCCTCAAAAGTCAAATTTAGTTCATCCTTGCTCAGTGTTTTTAGCCGAGTGAGTCCAATTGTGGGTTTAATTTTGTTTTGATGATACTTTTCTAATCTTGTAGTATTCTCTGTGCAGGATAGGAGGGAAACAATGTATATGTCGGTTTGCGGGAGTTCTCATTGTAACGAGGAAGTTGCGTCAACCGCTTACAAAGTCGGTGCTGAAATTGCAAAAGGGGGCACATCCTTGTATGTGGAGGTCTTGGAGGCGTGATGGATGCCGCTGCGCACGGGGCTTATGATGGAGGAGGGATGGCGGTTGGGATACTTCCGGGACCCGACAGGTCCGAGGCAAGCAAGTGGCTGAAAGTTGCGATCCCGACTGATATGGGACATGCGAGGAACGCACTCGTTGCTCTTTGCGCCGATGCCATAATTGCGGTTTCTGGCGGGTATGGGACACTTTCTGAAATTGCCCTCGGGCTAAAGATGGGCAAACCAGTTGTTGGGCTCAATACATGGGAGCCGGGTGAATGCGCGGAAGAGGAATCAAGAGTAATCAGGGCGGAAACATGCGAGGAGGCAGTTTCAATTGCTGAAAAACTTGGCAGCAAGCCAGCACATTTCAATCCTGCCTTCGCATAGGTCTAAGACAAATTCTAATCTACACAGAATCGAGGTCAATGAAAGTTCAACCGGGTGCCGTTCCTGCTTCCAAACAGTTATTGAAAGAGAAACTCTAAAAGCCGCGCAAAAGAATGCTATTGCCGCAAAGGCAGGGGAATGGCCGTTGTTACTTCTTGTCCGGGAGGAGATAGATTGTGGTGGCCACCTGTTGTCAGGCACTATTCGAAAAGAAAGCATTTCCGCCGAAAACTTGCATTTGATGTTCGACATTCAGTTGAGAGCTGTTAGCTTAAAGCCAAGCGCGAGCTCGGAAAGGGGTTATTCTTGAGGGAATTCAAAGTTGTCATAGCGCCGGATAAGTTCAAGGGAAGCCTTACTGCAGTTGAGGCTGCAAAGTCTATTGAGGCAGGCGTAAGGGACGTGGTGCCGGAAGCTCAGATTGTACTTTGCCCGATGGCTGATGGCGGGGATGGTACCGTTGAGGCGGTGGCTCAAGCGATTGGGGCTCAAATACACAGTGAAGATGTACAGGGGCCCCTTCCCGGCCAGAGAGTGCGAGCTATGTGGGCTTCATTCAATTCTGAAATGATATCTGGGCGGGAACGCACCGAGAGGCTCCTGGAGGAATATGGATTTTCTGTAGATGCAGGAATTGCTTTAGTTGAAATGGCGCAGGCTTCGGGGCTTTCCCTAATAAGGCCAGTGGGGTTGAGAGACCCGATGAAAACAAGTACGGTTGGGACCGGGGAACTTGTCAAGAGAGTGATGGATGAGGGTTTCAGACAAATTATCGTGGGAGTTGGAGGAAGCGCCACTGTGGATGGAGGCGCCGGACTCGCGGCGGCGCTCGGCTACAGGTTTCTTGGTTCGGGAGAAGCAAAGATTGAGCCATGTGGGGGATCGCTTGAGGAGATTGTGGATATAGATGTAGCGGGCAGAGACCCGAGAATTGAAGAAGCAAAATTCCTTGTCGCCGTAGACGTCAGTAATCCACTCTTGGGAGAAAATGGGGCGGCAAGGGTTTTTGGTCCGCAAAAAGGGGCAACGCCTGAGCAGGTTGAGATTCTTGAGAGGGGGCTTGAGAGTTTCTATTCACTGATTGAGGAGAGGCTTGGTGTGGATGCAACAAAACTTCCTGGCTCGGGGGCAGCTGGCGGACTTGCAGCGGGGATGGTTGCGTTCTGCGGCGCAAAAATTGTAAGTGGTGTTGAGGTCATATCGGCGACTGTTGGGCTTGAAGAAATGATGGAAGGCGCCTCTCTTATTCTTACCGGCGAGGGGAACTTTGATGCGCAGACAACATCGGGGAAGGCTCCAGCAGGAGTTGCTGAAATCGCTTTTCGGAAAAGAATACCGGTTATTGTTCTTGCCGGGGGCATTGCCAGTGAGAAAAAGCCAAATGAGCTGACGGTCCCCGTCACGGTGGTTCCCGGTCCCGTTGCGGAGGATTACGCGATGGAAAATGCGCGGGAGCTTCTACGTCAGGGGACAAGGCGAACAATGGAGCTTCTCAGGCTTGGATGCCTCGTTTTTGGAGACATGAACCCAGCGTAATTTGCTTGTCGAAGTCATTTTGGGATCGCATGAGGTTTGGCACTATAGAATTTTTACTGCGGATAGCAGGATGTTGGGGTATAATCAAATTCGAGTTGGGGGATCTATCGAGGGAAATGTATTATTGCAAGACCTGACCCTCTGGAGGGGAGGCGCCTGTTTTGAATGGCGAAGAGTCCGATAGAGTGCTTGATGATGAATACGAAAGGGATGCAGTTCTTTTCGTTGTGAATTTGCACGCGGCTACTGTGAATATGCGTCTTTATCCTCCCACAAGTTCTATGGTAACCGAAACAATCGAAAAGGCTTTTTCAATTCTTGACGGGCTTCTTTGCAAAGGTGAACGCCTCGCTATAAGTGTTGTTGAGAATAACCTTGTCGTGAACGGGGTAAGGCTCGATGATACCGAGCAATCGAGGACTCCGGTAAAGTCATTCGTTGCCTGGATGACAGAGCGCGAAATATCAAGCATTGATTTCTTGAAGGGTGTTACCCCTGAAGAACTCAAGAAACTTTTTGAAATTCTCGCGGGACTTTCTGATAGTGAAACAAGGGCAAATCTGCCAGGCATTCTTTCGGAGGCTCATATTGAGCATATAACCGTGAACCAGAGAGTTTATGTTGCAATTTCCACCGGGGATGATGTAGCGGGAATCTCAGGTGGAATAACTGCCGCGGACCTTTCAGGAAGGAAAGAATCATCACTCGACGCATTGAAGGACGAGCTCCTTATCCGTTACCTGATGGGCAAAGTCAGCCTTAGCGATGTGGGGGAAGAGGATGTGAAGCAAATAATCGCAAGCCCCTTGAAGGTTGGCGGGCTGTTATCGAAATTCATTGAGGAGGAGGGTGAAGAAGGCAGCGGCATCTTGGTGAGAAGCGAAAAGGCTGAGGAAGCACTCGAGAAGCTCTCGGATATGATTTCCGGCGTCAAGGATGAGAGCCTCAAGGAAAAGCTCTCCGGGCAGGTATCTGAAGTGATTGCCGAGATGGACCCGAGGCAAATGACAAGCGTCCTTTCCGGAGGAACACTGAAGATGGACATGGCGCATGTCCGTGAGGACGTAATAAGAATGATTACAGATGAAAAACTGCTTGACATTGTTGATGCTTTGATTGATGAGTACCTGGAAATGGGGGACAAGCCCGGCGAGCTCAGTGATGAGTGGACCACAGAGCATCTTCGAAACCTCAATGAAGTTCTTTTACAACTCAAACGCGGTTCGCGAGGGGAGACGCTCTCGGACGCGATAGATGAAAAAATAAGAAAGGCAGGAATTCAAGAGGAGAGGGATAAAAGCACCGGCAAGAGAGTTCTTTCGGCATGCCAGATACTTGGCAAACCGCTCGAAGAAGAGCAGATACCCGATTTGGGCGAGGGTGTTGATGAGAATGTTTCAAGGCAGGTCTGTAAGCTTCTCGCCATGGGAGAAAAAGACCTTTCCTCGGGGATTCTTCTGAAACTTGTTGAGCATCTCAAAAGTGAAGACAGGTCAATAAAGAGATATGCAGCCTCTCTCATCTTTGACACCTGGGATAATCTTGAGAAACTCGGACCTTCTGAGAGAATTCACGCGTCCTTCGCTATCGAGCCCGAGTTGCGAAGGAGTGCCATAGGGGAGACAGATTATCAGGTATTTGTTTTCGTTACCGATTGCCTCGCGGGAATATGCGCACTTTACTTGAAGGAGGGCCTTGCTGAGGAGGCATTGAAGATACTTGAGGTTCTCTCGGCTCAAAGTTCGCCTGAAAGTGGCAAGGAAATAGAGCTTAAGAGGCATGCGAGAAGGGTTTTCGAGGGGCTGCTTGGCTCCGAGGGGGCTGTTTCTCCGGTGCAGATACTATCCGAGCCTGACCGAGAAAAGAGGGCGAGGGTTGTAAAAGCCCTTTCGAAACTTGGTCCTGAAGGGATAGCGCCGATTGTTGATCTCGTTAAGGACAGGGGACAGATGGAATTCCGGGGAAGGGTACTCGAGGCCATAGGAGAAGCTGGTGAGGCAGGAACCGCTTCACTGCTTTTGGAATTAGGAAAGGACAATCCATGGTATGTTTACCGGAACTTGTTGGGCGTCATTTCCGAATTGAGGCTCGCCGGAGCGCTTGACCAGATTGAGGCAATGGTTTCACACCCCGATGAGAGGATAAGAAAGGAAGCAATAAGAGCGGCTGCAAGAATAGGAGACAAGCGTTCACTTCCTGTGGTGATGGAGAAAACAAATGATTCGAGCGCGTCAGTTCGAATGACTGCAGTCAGAGTGCTTGGTCTTTTCAAGGAGCCCGGGGTTGGTGACTATCTTCTTGATATCATTGTAGGAAAGGGTCCACGCGGAAAGGAAGAGGAGCAGGCAATAGTCGAATGCGCATGCCTTGCTCTTGGGGACCTGAATGATCCGGCTTATATCGATGATTTGGCTGGACTGATTCGTAAAGGCGGGGTTTTCAAAAAAGGAAGGGCTGACGAAGTAAGAGCAGCAGCCTGTGTTGCACTTGGGAATATTGGTCATGAGAAAGCAATTCCGGCGCTCGAGAAGGCGATGAAGGATTCAGCCATGATGGTGAGAAGCAGCGCCGAAAAGTCGATCAAGAAGATTAAAGGGGAGGTTACCGCGCCTCAAATCGCTTCACCCAATGAGAGGGCGGAGATTTCACGGGGAACCGAAGGGAAGCGTTTATTGAGCAATGTTGGGGAGGAGAAACCCGATAAGTCGGGCATGGAGAGAAACGAGCCCTCAAGCTGGAAGTAAGTGATTTCTGCTTTCAATTCTGTTCAGGGCTTTCGGGCTTTCGAACGTCTTTCCGTCGGAACAGACGGCGAGCGTTTTGAACCCTCTTTTGACTTCTCTTTTTATATGTAACTTATCCCTACGACATTCTTTTTTACATCATAGGAAAATACTGGTATTCTTGTCTTTAGAAAATTGGTCCGCCTTCATCTCTCACCTAAAGGAAGTGGGCTTCCCAGCGGACGGAAGAAATTAAAAGGGGTAGTTTTATGGATGTTTCGATGAGAATGAGAGTTACTAAATTCTTGCTGGCTTGCATTCCGATTGCTATTGCGCTTTTCCCTATTTTGGGATGCGAAGGCACCTCTCGTACCACACCCCCAGAGAGCCTCGTGAGTTCTCCTTCTGGACCCAAGAGTGTTGAGAAGAAAGTCAAGATATTTCTTCTAAGGGGCGAGGAAATGACTCCTGTCGAGAGAGCTTCCAAGCAGAGCGGGGTTGAGGCTGCCCTTGAGGAGCTCCTTTCTGGTCCCCGGGCGAGTGAGGAGAAAGCCGGAATAACAACTTCTATCCCCGCGGGAACAAAGCTTTTGAGTTACAGGCTGGAAGATGACACGGCAAAGGCAGATTTCTCGCGTGAGATTCTTTCGTATGGAGGCGGCTCCGCCATAGTTCAGGCCATAACGGGACAGATTGAAAAGACAATTCTCGCTAATGATGAGAATGTAAGAAAGGTTGAGATTTTTGTTGGGGGGGAACCAGCTGAGGAGGCTCTTCAACCCTGATTTCTCAAGAGAATAAAATGCAGTGAAGCAAATACTCAGTCATCTATAGTTAGTCTTTTTTGCATACGGATCGTTGTTCCCAGTTCGCTTGATGTCGCCTCGACCTCATCCATGAGTGAGTAAATCAAGAAAAGCCCACGACCTTGCTGCGCGAGCGGCTTCGGATCTTCTGGCGGAATGAAATTCCGGACCTCAAATCCGTGCCCCCTGTCACTCACCTCCACTGTTACACCTTCATCATGAATTCTCAAGACTATGTCAACGGGGCTCTCACAGTTGGGGTTATGCTCGATGGCGTTCTTGCACGCCTCATGAGTGGCGGTAATTATGTCACAGATGTGTGGGGAAATCGAACTGAAGGGCTCAAGAGTGGAACGAATGAATTCGCGCACACTTGCCAAGCTCGCCCTGCCTGGATACATTGCGTATCTTGACATCTTTCTGCTCTTTTTTTCAGGGCTCATGAAATTGTTTTCCTGGCTCCTTGCAAAAACTCGTTAATTTTACATTTTCGCTGACTCCCAGTAAACAGGGGTTTCAAGAAAATTTTTTCAGGAAATTTACCAAGATCTCTTGGTGCTCCGCTTGGCACCTCTTGATTGAATGTTAGTATTGACCGATAGATTCGAATCTTGAATCCGGGTAAAATCTGGCGTATTGGTAACGGTACATTTCGTGAAGGAGGAAAGATGCCTATCATAGAGTTCAACGGAAAGAAGCCAAGGATTGCCGAGGATGCGTTCATAGCCCCAACCGCTGTCTTGATCGGTGATGTTGTTGTAGAATCTGGCGCCAGCGTTTGGTGGGGTGCGGTCCTTCGAGCAGATTGGAATACAATCAGTGTGGGAAAGAGAACAAGTGTTCAGGATAACTGCGTTGTTCACTGCACTCTTACTTCTGGGACAAAAATAGGAGACGATGTCACAGTTGGGCACGCAGCGGTTATTCACGCATGCACGGTTGGGGACGGTGCACTTGTGGGGATAAACTCGGCTGTTCTCGATGGCGCGGTGGTGGGGGAGAGAAGCGTGGTCTCGGCAGGAGCGGTTGTTACTCCGAGAACTGTCGTTGAGCCAAAAACACTTTATGGCGGAGTCCCGGCGAAAAAAATCAGGGAACTATCCGAGGATGCGATGCGGGGATTTGAGTCTGGGAAGACCGCTTATGTTGAGCTTGCCAAGGTTTACTTGAGCAGGCAGGCTGGGAAAACGAAATCGTGCGGAGGGGATGGACAGGATTGATGGGCAGACTGTTTGTTTATGTGCACCTTTGGGTTAGAATCAAATGCATGACGAGCGAATGGAAGGATTTGGGGATTGAAAGGAGGCCCAATGGGATTTCTTGACAAAGTGCAGGAGACAATAAAGACAGCCACTGACCAGACCAAGACGAAGGCGCAGGAAGCCCAGTTTAAGCGTGAGCGAAACGCGAGGCTAAAGGATCTCGGAGAGCAGGTTTATGGGCTTTTCCTTGCTGGCAATCCTGTTGACGAACAAATCGCTTCTGTTTGCAGGGAAATAGCCGAAATTGACAGAAAAATTGCTGATGCTGAATCCCAGAGTCAAGCGGCAAGACCAGGGCCAGGAGGGTCTTGCGGAATTTCTGAGAGTGGCGAAACGCCCCAATCCTCGGGAGAGACCAGCGGGCAGGATGTGCCTCCGCCTCCTCCCCCAAGCTGCGCGTGATTTTTTGACCGGAGCCTGAGGGTGAATCCCATGGCAGGAGTTCCAAAGGGGGGCAAAAACAGGGTAGTTAGCCGGAGAAGTGATATTTTTCACGTCTCTAATAATAAGTGGGCGAGATTCGGTGGAGGTAGAAATTCGATGCCTATATTTGAAAGAAGAATGAAAGACTGCTGCATAAGGGTATTTTTTGCCGTTTTTTTGCTTGTGCTTTTTGTTCCGGTACTTCAAGGGTGCTCTCCTTCTTCTGCAAAGGAAGCAGCCGTCAGGTACATTGAGGCACGTGACAGCAATGACTGGGAAGGCGTTATGCGAGTGGTTCTTCCGGATAGGGTTCGTTCGATGACGCAGAGGGATATTGATTACAGGAAGCAGTTACTTCAAAAGATGTCTGAAGGGATGGACTTTAATGTTGATAAAATGAAATTCAAGATCAGATACGAGGGAGTGGACCGCGCTGTTGTCGAGATAGTAGATGGAATTATCAATTTCAAGTCGCCTACATATCCGGAGGGGACGCTTGACATGAAGAAGATGGAAATCAGATATAAAGACCCTGCAACAAGAGAGGAGCATGTGGAGGTACTAAAGGGCGATGACCTTGAGATGATGAAGAATAGCTTCGCAATAATAGATATGAAAAAATACAAAGGCCACTGGTATGTTGACGTCGACCTGAGTGCTCCCGAGGAGAGCTATTAGGTTATATTCAAGATGGATCGCTTTTTGTGCGGTACGCAGATTTATGAATGATCAATATGGTTGATTAGAGCAGATTTTCAATTATCCGAGGAAAGACAAGATTCGAGGAGGTTTGACAAATGGCCATTAGGGAAAAGGGAGTCCGCCTGATAGCTCTTTTTTCTTTTCTCGTGATTGCTCTAATTCTTCAGTGTGGATGTGGGGGCGATTCTCCCGAGGCGGCTGTGAAGAAATTTGTCGGTGCGTGGAGCAGTAGTGACTGGGAAGGAATAAAAAAGGCGGTCCTGCCGGAGGATGCGAAGTTTACTAAGGAGCAGGAAGAGCTTGCTAAACAGAAGTTTGAGCAGATAAAGGTGAAATTTGAGAATGTCCGGATGGAAACGTCTTTTGATAAGAAAGATAGGAATAAAGCACGCGTGGTTCTTGTTTCCGGGGAAATTACTTACCAGGCGAGGATTGGCGGGAAAATTCAGAAGCAGGCAATGGACATAAAGAAGATGGAAAAAAGCACTCGCCCTTATTTTGATTGCATCAGAAGAAACAAGACCTGGTACGTGCACAGAAAAATTGATTGAGATTTGTTTCCCTTGGAAGCTTTGCTATTCCTTAGAAAGAACTTCGATAAGAGTTTTGATCAAATCTGTCTCGGTGATAATCCCGACGAGCTTATCGTTATCACAGACAGGAAGGCCCCCGACTTTCAACTCGAGTATCAGGCGCGCCGCTTTGGCGATGTCGTCGTTCGGTGAGACAGTTTGAGGATTTGCCGTCATGATTGATTCAATCTTGACCGTATCGAGTAGGAAGTCATGGTATTTCTTTTCCGTCAGAACTACCGAAGAGGCAGTTGCGTTTCTCAAGTCGCGGTCGGTGACAATCCCGACGAGCTTATCTCCATCCAGCACCGGAAAGCGTCTGATTTTTCTTCCCTGAACAATATCCCAGGCAACTCTTATTGGTTCGTCCACTTGAACGGTTACCAATTCTGTGCTCATTCGTTCCCGAACCTTCACTTCTCCTCCCTTGATTTTGTTTTTGCATCTTGCAACGTCATTTCAATTATACTTGTTCTGGCAATTATAGTCGCTTTTATGGTTAGACGGAGCCGACTTTGAGAAGAGCAAAAAAAGAGCAAAGGAAGAAGGAGGAAAAGCAACCTCGGGAAAGCACTCTCAAGCCTGGTGAGGCAAAAAGACCATTGTTCATTGCAGGCTGGGGGGGCGTCCTCGGTGAAACACTATCGCCGCCAAAACCTGAAGCTCCTCCACGAAAGAACAAAAAAGCGCTCGATACTCCCCGTGGGATGGTGGAAATTGAAAACTACTCCCCTTCTTCAATGCTCGAGAAACTGAGTATTGATGATGGAATCTTCATGTTCAGCAGGCACAACCCAGAAAGGCAAAAAGAGGCGCTTGTCAATGTTGCGAAATCGGATGGTGGCAATGTCGTCACGGCCGTAATTGGGGAAACATTGGTTGGTTATGTTGGAATTCACCACCCCTCTGAAAGGGAGCGATGGGGCAAGCCAAAGTACAACTGGCTTTTTGAGCTTGGGGCAATAGAAGTAAGCAGGAACTACAGGAAGCTCGGGATTGCAAACGCGATGCTACAGGCTACCTTTGACGACCCGTTCTACGAGGACAAAATTGTTTTCGCGACGGGCTTTACTTGGCACTGGGACATGGAAGGAACGGGACTCGACAAGTTTCAATACAGGTCGATGGGTGTGAAATTTTTTGGCAGGTATGGCTTCATGGAGATGTCAACGGACGAAAGCAACATATCAATGGACCCCGCTAACTTATTCTTGGTTAGGCTCGGCAAAAGCACAACCTTCAGCCAGTACCAGAAGTTTGCGGCGCTCCTTTTCGCAAATGAGTGGGAAGCGATGCTCCGGGGAATTTAGCTTCCTTCGTCAATGCCTTAAGCCGGCAAGAATCTGTCTTTCAATTTCTTCATGACGCTTGGCATGGTCGTATATTCCATCTCGTCAAGCGGCAAGCGGTGTGGCTCAAAAGGTCCATGTCTTCTTAGGTAATCCGCAGCATCGAGAGCAAGCTGCCTTGCATTGTCGAAGCTTTTGTCTCCGAGCATATCCCGAGGACCGATGAGTTTCCCATCCTTTAACTGAAACCCACGCCCGACAACTCGAGGCGGACCATCAAAGCGAGTCGGAGTGTCATCTTCAAGAGCAACTGGCATAAGAGGACCGTGATGAGAGCCCCTCATCCAGCCGGCGACCGCGTGAGGAAAGGCGAACGGCTCCACGACCTCCCCCACTGCCGGAAGGCCGCTTTGGCAACGAACAGCCATTACCGGATCGTCTTTTCCTATGTATCTGCCGGCCATGAGAAAAAGCCTCTGAGTGGAGGTTACTGCTACGGGTTCATCGCTACTCTTCCTGAAAACGTGTTTTATGACAAAGCGAGATGGAGAACCGATGAACACGAGCATGTCATACATCTCTTCCGGGCAGTTGAAAATTATCTTCTTCTCATCGATCAGGTCATGGACCTCGAATCTGAATCCATCGTGCATGCTGGGGTCAATCACGAGACCAATTGTGTTGAACGGGTCTGCAAACATTCTGAAAAGTGGCATGTTCCATGCTCCGGGCTCGGTTTTGTCGGCAAGAAATATAATAACCGGCTCACTTGGCCTTTCGTTGAAGGTCATCTCGGCGAAGCCTGGACCCATTCCCTTTAAATTCCCTGAGAACGCATCAACCAACAGGTCCTGCCCTGCGCCGTACTGCCCGAACTCTTTTGCGACTTCGGTCATTGCAGTGAAGGTGTCCCAGGCAAATTTGTGGATTTCCTCGTTTTCCACTCCTTTCTGGTGCGTCATAATCAGGGCAATGTCATCTCCAACCTCGCCTTGGCTGAAATCAATTATCAGGCCATTCTTTTTTGCCTTTTCGAGTTGCTCCACAGCCTTACGTCTGAGCTCAGGGTGAACGTCAGAATGACCGACGTAGCCCCCAACGTCAGCTTTTATGATGCTTAGCGTTATTTCCACCTTGAGGACCTCCTTTTTCTCTGGAACGAAACTGTTGCCTCCAAAATTCGCTCAGAATTTCCTTGAGCGATTTTATTACATTGGCATTAGTGTTTCAAATTCGAGGTTGGGTGTCAAATTGAGCGTTGCTGTGAGTGCCATGGATTAATAATGAAAATCTCAATTGAACAAGGTAGGGACGTAGGTTGTGGCTCTTCCTTCCGTCAAGTTGCTTCTTGAGTCCCCCCTTTGCACTTAGGGGTCTTTTTGAGGGAAATGCGAAAGTTTCAAGTCAGGAAAACTCGAGTGGCATTATCGAAATTTCTAATGATGTGCGCGACAGGATAAAGATTTTGTCTTGAGGAATCAGAGCCGGGTTAAATTCTATCCCTGACAAAGTCGAAGTGTTTTTCTCCCGTGAGGAACTTATCGAGATCTTCCCCGTCGTAAAGTTTAGTTACTATTCTTCTTACCTTTGCGGCAATCATGTCCATCAGGTTTTTTGTTATTGGTTCTTCGTAAAGAGGTGAAAGGTCGAGAGGGCGTCCGATTCTTGGGGTGACTTTTCGGTAAGTGATAAGTTCAACTCCCTTTTTCGCTTGCGGGTGTTTTACGAACGGGCTTGTGAGGAAACCGGGGATCTTGAAAAATTCCTTTTCTTCCTCGGCAACTATGGCGCAGGGAATGATTGGTACATGGTTTTCAAGTGCTATCCTTGCAAATCCGGTCTTGAATTCAGATATTTTGTTTCCTCTGTGAACATACATGAATGACTCTATTCCTTCGGGGAAAAGACCCACCAACTCCCCGTTTTGCAGCAGGCGTCCGGCCTCGTCAATGCTTTTGTCACCTTCCTCGCCGCCGTAAATGCTGACTTGGAAGAAACCAAGTAGTTTCATTATTGGTTTCGAGCCCGGAACAAGGTAGAGGTGTGAACCTGCCCCGAAGTTTACGAAGCGTTCGATAGAGTACGCTATGACAAGAGGGTCAAGGTACGAACGGTGATTAGCGATAACAATCGCGCCGCCTTCCTGCGGAACATTTTCCTCGCCCTCGGGTTTGAGTCTCAAGTGAAGTGAAAAAAGAGGACCGAAAAACGTTCGCAGACCTTCATAGAAAAGCATGCTTCCTATTTCCAAATGGATCCTTTCGGTTTATTCCGCGGATATGGTGTATTTACCGTATGACGGCTCGTTTTCCCCCCAGGTAATGTTCGAGTTCCTGTCCGTCAAGGCTTCGACTGCGCCTGCAATTTTTGCCGCATAGAGTATCTGGTTGTATGCACTTTTTATCTCGACCGAAACGGAACTTTCGGTTGTTTGAAAGGAAACCGGATAGCCAAACCCGCGAGCCCCCATTTCGGAAAGGTATTCGTTCCAGAAAGAGTGGTGGTTGGCGGTCTCGGCTTTCTTTGATTCGAGTTTCTGCCGCGAGTACTGTTTCTGGGAGTCATAAAGCATGTCCAAGACTTCCTCGCCGAGTTCATGGGCAAGCTCTCTCAAAATTGCGTTCATGGACTGAACTGCCACCATTCCCTCTCTCATTCCGGTTTTTTTATTTCTTATTTCTCCGGCTTCTAAGTTCCAGATGAAAGATTGGGAAATTCTTTCAGGCACCCCGCACCTGCATTTTTCAAAGGTAAGCTTCCCTTCCCCGGATGAAGGTTCCTCCAGATAAAGGCGTTCGGCTGAAACTCGGGATTCCTCTGCATGGCTCATCCGCACGTAGAGAGTTCCGCCCTCGACCTTATATTCCGCACTCGAGCCCGGCATCTCCTCGACACATTCGTAAATGCCGAGACAGTTGCCGACTACCATCGGTATCAAGCAGGGATTTATGAATGAGAGAGTTGCGGATTCTCCTGCTTTGTAAGAAACAAGGCCTATACTTCCTGCTCCCATTGCTGCTACGTAATTTCTCACAGACCAGATGAGGAGTTTCGCGAGAAACTGAAGTTTCAAAAACGAGGGGATGCGCTTGACATCTATGTTCATATACAATCCCCGGGCTATCTCATATATTGTTTTCCCGACGTTTTTCTGGGCTTCGATGAGGATATGCTCGACTGGCGAGCCAACCTTGCTCGTAAGTTCGTTGAAAATGAAATCCCATTCATTGACCTCGAGGAACATGAGCGGCATTCTTAGCCTTTGGCTTGCTAAGATTGTCCCGTCGCCTTGCCATTCGAAGACGGAAGAATATCTCCTCGGGAAACCGCAAATTTTGCACCTGAGCATTTTAGCCCCCTTGCGCTGATTGCCGACTGACTGAGAACCATGCCGAATCCCAGTACAAAAACTGAGTTCTTACATTTTGAGGTACATAATACCAGATCACTCGAGTGCAGTCTTATGCCTTGTTAGAAGCCGACCACATCGTGCCCACCGGTCCAACCGTTGTAGTTGAAGTACATTGGGCGCTCAGCCACCACGGGCTTGTCCGCCTGCACCCTGGCCGAGACATCATGGCCGCGGCCGATCACGCCGGCGACATTCAGGGTCGCGCGCGCGCGCGCGCTGATGTCTAACTGCTGGGCTCTCTGCTCACCCGTCCCGAGCATAAAGGTGATCGTTACGTGTGCCTTCTCGCTGCCCGGGTTCCCTATGCAGATGTACTCGTCGAAGCCCTCGCGGGTGCACCCCTCGGCGAAGAACCAGCTCGTCTTGTCCGTTGATGAACCGAGCACATCGTGCCCACCGGTCCAACCGTTGTAGTTGAAGTACATTGGGCGCTCGGCAACCACGGGCTGGTCGCTCTCGATGGTCATCGAGGAGTCGACCCCTTGCCCGAGGGGCACGCTCACGTCCAGAGTCCAGCGGGAGTTGGAACCGACTGTGTAACTCTCGCTCTGCTGGGTCCCGTCCCCCTTGAAGAAGTGGACCGTTATATGTGCGTCGGCGGGGTTCGCGTTCTGAACTGCAAGCCACTCCTCGAAGCCGGGCTGGGTGCTCCCCTCAGCGAAGTACCACAAGTTCTTGGGGAAGTCGGCCCCCATCACGACATGGCCGCCGTCCCACTTGCTGTGGTAGTTGAAGTACATTGGGCGCTCGGCGACGATGGAGTCATCGCAGTGAACGTGCACGGAGACATCCTGGCCGGGACCCACGTCGCCGTTCACGAAGACGGACACGCGCGAGTGTGCCGGCACGTTGTACTCCTTCTGCTGCATGTAGGCGCCAGCGGATATGTAGAAGACCTTGACATTGACAGCCTTGCTGTTCGGGTTCTGTATGCAGATCCACTCCTCGAAGCCTTCTCTGGTTGTGCCCTCCGCGAAGTACCAGTCGCACCCGGGCGAGACGGCCCCGGTCACGCAGTGCCCACCCGTCCAGGAGAAACCAGGCTGACCCATCTTGTAGTTGAAGTACATGGGGCGTTCGGCGTAGAACTCACCCTCGGCGAGTAGCATCACCGATACGTCCTGCCCCGGTCCTATATCTTCATTCACGTTTATGGAGGTGCGCGAGGTGGCATCGATGGTGTAAGTTTTTTCGATAGGCGCCCCTCCGGCCAGCATATATGTGGCGGTGACCTCCAGCGCTTTTTTGCCCGGGTTCTGCAGGCATAGCCATTCATTGAAGCCCTCGCGGGTGCACCCCTCGGCGAAGTAGTAGGAGTAGTAAGTGGGTGTAATCACGGTGAAGGTCTTGGGATTGGAGATGCCGCCGGGCGTCACGACCTTCAACTCCACCTGGCCCGAAGCCCCCGCGGGGACCTTTGCGCTTATGCGCGTATCCGACCAGGCTGTGTACTCGGAGGCATCAATGGAGCCGAACCCCACGTACGAGCTGTCCCGGGTGTCCCCGAAGTCTGTACCTCTTATGGTTACCTCCGCGCCGACGCGCCCGGAGGTCGGCGCGATGCTCGATATGCGGGGCGGGTTGCGGTAGCCGCCTCCATCGGTGGTGTGCAGTACAATGCCGCCCTCCCCGACGGCCCAGGCGTTCTTCGCATCCGCCGCCGCCACGCCGGTGAGTTCCGCGGTTACGCCGGACGACTGCGGGAACCAGGTCTTCCCACCATCGACCGTTTTCCAGATCGTCCCCCGCCCACCGACCGCCCAGGCCGTGTTCTCGTCGACCGCGCAGACTGAGACTGAACCTTGCGATTGAGGATCCAGCTGCTTGTTCCAAGTCGAACCACCGTTCGTCGATTTGTATATGCCGCTTCCCACGGCCCAGATTACCTGTGAGTTGACGGCCCATATATCGGACATCACCGTTCCCATGTCATTGACCGTCCAGTGCGCTCCGCCGTCGGTTGTCTTGATGAGCGAACCGTCGGTCCCGAGCGCCCATGCGGTCTGGGCGCTGACGGCGGTCACCGATCGCAAGAAGCTTGAGTATCCGGTCTTCTTCCGGCTCTGCCAGTGCGCTCCGCCGTCGGTGGTCCTCGCGATGGCGCCACCTTCTCCCACGACCCACACGGTCTGGGTATCGACGGCCCATATGGCCCAGTAGGTCTGGGAGAGTCCCGTATCTATCTCTGACCAGTTCGTGCCACCATCGAGGGTGTGGAGTATCCGGTCTAACCCGATCGCCCATGCGTCGTTCGCGCCGGCTATTGAGATGTCTAGGGCCTGCCTCGGGGGGACATATCTATTCCAAGTGCCGCCCCCGTTATGAGACCACAGCAATATGCCCGACGGATTGGCTCCGCCTATGTAGACGTTGTCCTTGCCCCAGTTGGCGACCCCGGTCAGGCCGATCGAGGTCCCAGCGTCCACCAACTGCCATCCGAGAGGAGTGGCGGCGGTGGTCTCTGCCTTGATCGATGGAGCTGCAACCGACATCGCCAGCAGCACGAGCAGCGGTACTACCACTGCGACCGAATGCCTCAGCCTTCTGCTGTTCGCCATCTCTCCAACCTCCTTGTTATCAGACAACCCCTACTCCACGCGGAACCTCTATTCTTTAATTCAGCGCCTGGAACGTACCGCTTATGTAAAGATACTGCATATGTATGCGCCATTAACCTTTTCGGGAAGTGCTGCCATTTTGCTCATGGTTTTCATCGACATGGTAGCGGATGAACTTTACCCTGTCAATCGCTCGAACTGTGAGTTTGCCCCGGGCTGCCTTTTCTATTCCCGCTCCTTCACGGTTGTTGTCTGGAATCTCAAAGCCCCGTCGTATGAATGAAACAGTTGACCGAGGACTTACCGAGGAGTAGTATTCTCCCCCGGGATACATCAACTTTAGGGAGTTTCAAGGAGGTTTCGATGAGAAGAGCAGTTTCTTTTTTATCGGTCCTATTTTTACTCGTTCTTCTTCCATTCTTTTCGCTCCCCGCTTTGGCTGAGCACTCCGGTGGTTCGATTGGCTCATGGAGCCTCGAAGTGTCGCGTGGATTTGGAGCGGGAGCGGCAAACACGGCAGCGGGTCCTCTTGTCACTTATAATGGAAAACTATACGCCGGGGTTGCAAACGAAGCAGGCGCACGGGTGATGGTGAGGGATGGGAACTGGAAGGCTATAAATACCGCTGGCTTTGGAGATTCAAAAAACGCGGATATCCCAAGGATGGTTGTGTACAAGGGGAAGCTCTACGCCGGGACCATGAACCAAAATGGTTGTCAAGTATGGAGTTATGATGGGAGCACGTGGAAGGAGGAAGTTGGCAGTGGTGCGGCTGGAACCCCGACAGGTCCTGGTTTTGGCAATGCCTCGAACATCGTTGTTAGCGCGATGGCTGTTTTTGGTTCTGGGGAGGGGGAGCTTTATGTTGGTTCGGTTAATTATAGGATCAATCCAGTGAACCCCGGTTCCGATGGCGCTGAAATATGGAAGTTTGACGGGACAAACTGGGGAAATGTAGTCACCGGGGGTTTTGGGGATACGAAGAACATCGGGGTTACCTCTCTCTGTGCTTTTGGGGGCAGCTTGTTTGCTGGTACTGCCAGATGTGAAGCTACGGTAACGCCGGTTGGTCTTTTGAAAGTCAAAGTGGAAATAACGAGCAAAGGATGCGAACTCAGAAAGCTCTCTGGCTCAAACTGGGTGCCCGTTGGAGGAAATGGCATTACGGACACAAAAAACATTGCTCTGGTTGCCATGGAAGAGCATGGAGGCTCCCTTTTCCTGGGAACGACCAATGGGGATCCGTCTTTTGTGGTTGATTTATCCAATCCATCGGCCATTGGGATAAGCGACCTTACCTATTCTACGAATGGACTATGTATTTACCGATACGTTGGTGGGAGTGTAATCGAGGAGATTGCCAAAGGCGGAATAAAAAGCAAAGACGAATTTACGGTTTCAGGTTTTGTCTCTTATTCAGTTGAACCATCGAGGCTTCTCATAGGAGTTTCAAAAACAAGCGGTCCTGCGAGCCTTTATGTTTATGACGGTGAAGAATTCTTCCTTGGCGCCGATGATGGTTTCGGCAACACGAACAATGTTGCAATCTCCGGGCTCGAAGCTTATGGCGGATATGGCGTGGTCTATGTTGGAACTACGAACGATAAGGAGGGCTGCGAAGTCTGGCATGGCTCGCCTCCTGAGAAGGAGGAGTCCACCATGCGAGACTGGTACCTTGCCGAGGGCTCAACCGATGGTTTCGAGACATGGATCCTGGTTCAGAACCCAGGAAAAAAAGATGTTACCGCACAGATTACATATATGACCCCAAGTGGAGAGAAAACAGGTCCAATGCTTTCCCTTCCGCCAAGATCAAGATGCACCGTAGATGTCTCAGGCACCCTTCCAGGCGAGGCAAGCGTATCAACTCGCGTTGAGGCAACCGATGCCGTGATTGCGGAAAGGGCAATGTACCTCAATGGAAGAACAGCGGGACATGACTCAATAGGAACAACAACCCCATCAACCACATGGTACCTTGCAGAGGGCTCAACAGAAGGATTCGAGACATGGATCTTGGTCCAGAATCCTCAAGGAGAAAAGACAACCGCACATATAACATACATGACCCCAACCGGAGAGAAGAAAGGTCCAGACATAGAGCTTCCCCCTAACTCGAGAAAAACTGTAGATGTCTCAGGTACCGT
>JAQUKT010000003.1 GCA_028718945.1 Actinomycetota bacterium
CCGGAACACCCGAGCATTCATGACCACCGGTACGGGAGTTCCAGTACATGGCACGCTCCACTATGATTCCCTTGTTGGCAGAAACCTTCGTTGATACGGACCATTCATCCGGAAGCAGGTCTCCCACATTGAAGCTCTTCCTTGAATTCCCTTGAATATCTACAGTTGGACCCTTTACCTCACCACTTGGGGTCATGAATGTGAGGGTTACTTTCACGGTGTCGGTGTTCGGGTTCTGAACAAGAGCCCATGTCTCAAATCCTCCTGCTGTTGATCCCTCTGATAGATACCAGGTGGGGGATGTTGAGATTACCCCAACGGAATCATGCCCCTCAATTCTTCCTGACCAGTACATTGCCCTTTCCGCTATTACCGGGTTGTTGGATGTTACCTTTGTTGAGACATCCCAGGTATCCGGGCAGATCTCCCCAACATTCACTGAAAGCCTCGAGTTCTTTGGAACCTTTACTTCAGGGCCAGGAACCTTTCCCTTCTCGGTCATGAGCGTGAGTCCTACCTTTGCGTCCGTTGAGAGTGGGTTCTGGATCAGTACCCATGTCTCAAATCCTCCTGCTGTTGATCCCTCTGCCAAGTACCAGGTCTTCGAGGGGGATGTTACGCCCGTTGAGTCATGTCCTCCGAGGCGGTTGTTCCAGTACATTGCCCTTTCAGCGATTATCTCCTTGTTAGAGGTTATTCTTGTTGAGACCTGATAGTTTTCAGGGACCGTGTTTGCAACGGATATGCTCTGTCGGGTCTTTGGGGCAAGGGTGATCTCCGGACCCTTTTTCTCTCCCTCGGCTGTCTGGTAGAAGACACTCACCTTTGCTGGGGCGTCATTCGGGTTCTGAACAAGGACCCATGTCTCAAATCCACCCCCGGTTGATCCCTCTGCCAAGTACCAGGTCTTCGAGGCGGATGTTACGCCCGTTGAGTCATGTCCCGCTTTCCTTCCCAACCAGTACATTGCCCTTTCCGCTATCACGGGCTTATCCGATGTTACGACCGTTGAGACTGACATCTCATCAGGAACATAGTCCTTGACATTGAATGTCTGCCTGCTTTTTGGCTTGAGCGTTGTAGATGGCCCATCCTTTTCTCCAGAGGGCGTCTGGAACTTAAGCGAGACCTTTGCCTCCTCATTACCTGGATTCTGAACAAGGATGAATGTCTCAAATCCTCCCCCAGTTGATCCCTCTGCCAAGTACCAGGTCTTTGATGGCTCGGTTGGGACAACGGGGGTCTGCGATGTCACGGTGAACTTGTAAGGATTGCTCTCTCCGTATTCAGTGTGAACCTTCACACCTCCAGTCTTTGCTCCACTTGGAACTGTACAGACAATCTGGGTATCCGACCAGGAGGAATGGGTTGCCTTTATTCCATTGAAATCCACATAATAACTCTCATCCTTGGGATTGTCCCCGAAGTGCTGCCCGGTAATTGTGACTTCTATTCCGACAGGACCAGAATCGGGGGAAATTGAGGTGATCTTGGGGATATTCTGGGATTCCGTCACGGTAAATCCTTCTTTGATCATATTCTTGACGCCGTTTGGATTGATTACCGCAAGGTCGTATTTACCGGTTTTAGCATTGGTTAGGTCAAATTTCACATCTATTTTCGTTGAGCCAGAAACCGTGGTTTCCTTACCGAAGAGATAACCACTGTCATTCTGAAGCCATACTAAAAGACCACTCTTGAATCTTTTTCCCTGAATCTCAACCGGGACACTTTTCCCTCTTTCTCCTGATGATGGAGAAACATCATCAATAAGTGGATAATCAAATCTTACTGAGGAGGCGCGATTGTCGAAATCTTTGTCCGAAAGGCGCTCAATACTAATGCTGGTTTCAAGCACATTTCCGGAACAGAATGTGCCTTCGAAGATCTCAGCAGTTCCACTCCCCCTTATGAGTGCTGATGAAGCGGTTTTGTTTCCAACCATATTTCCCGAAAGGTCATCTTCGAGAGTGGTGAAGAATTCACCCTTCCCCTTGTACCCTTCATTTTCATATAGAAGCACACCATCCGGAGAGGGAATATCGGTTTTGTCCCATACTTTTACGAGCCTCATGTGTGAAGGGTCATCCTTGACCGCTTGCGTGTGGACGCCAGGGCAGATGTAATTATCCTGATATTTTATTTCAAACTCAAATTCAGGACCCCAAATCGGGATATGTTCATGCATGTGACCGGCTATCCACAAACCCTGATAGAATTTGTAGTAGGGAAGCATCTCTCCCACACCACTTTCTGTCCCCTGATATAAGAATTCTGTAACCTCGTCATAGTCCGATTGCGAGAAGCAGAAGCTAAAAATTGCACCACCGGTTGTAACGCACAGCGGTTGGTGTGTTAGATTCACGATGTTTCGAGCCGCCTTGAAGTCATAATCCTTAAGGTGGTTTTTGTACCAGTGCCAGGTTCCTCCCTCAAAGTCATAAAGGTTAGTGTATGGCATTGCGCCCTTCGACCCCGCAAGTGCATGCTGTCTCGTGTTGAAATCGTTGCAGATAAAATGATAGCCGGCATAGTCAAAGGCATAATTTTGAAAATAGCTATCGCAACTGAATTCACCATTCCAGATTTTTTCAAGTCTTGTTCCATCATCCCAGTTTGGAAGGGTGTTTTTTAGTTTTTCGAATTGCTCTGAAAATATGTTCTTGAAGTACTCATCGCCGAATGGGGAAGGGGCCTCGCTGCTTTGAGTATAGGGCCAGATATCGTGATTTCCCAAGATTGGAACGTAGGGAATCTGAAGAGAATCAAGAATTTCCTTTGCCTTCATGAATTCTGATTTCTCCGCTGAATCAGTTATGTCCCCGGTTATTACCACGAGCCTTATGTTCTGGATAGCAGCGTTTGCGTTTACCCAGTTGACCGCTTCCCTCAATCTCTGGGCGGAGGTACCTTCATCCCCTGCCGGCGGAGAGTCATCATATCCGGCCGTTCCGTAGTCTTCATATCCCTCTCCTATGTGTAGGTCAGAAATTTGGATGAACGACCACTTATTGGAAGTTCCTTCGAGTTCAGAGTTGAGGTTGAAGCCCTGAGCGGGTTCACCGAGATTAGTGGACGCAAAAGATATTTCCATTGATAGAGGGAAAACAAGCGGAAGCAAAATCAAAAGAAATACCGCTCTCTTGATAGTCTTTTTGAGGTCTTTCGTTATTTTTCTCACATAGTCATCTTAAGACAATGGGGTCAGGTCTTGCAATAACACATTTACGTTATTTTTTGCCCTTCCATTTATTAAGAATTGCAGCTCCCCTCTGGATTCGTTATCATATTAAAGGGGATGATTTTATGAAGTTAGAGAAAGCTACAGATAGGGTAAAAAGAGGACTTGCTGAGATGCTCAAAGGCGGGGTAATCATGGATGTTACAACGCTTGAGCAGGCAAAAATTGCTGAAGATGCGGGAGCCGTTGCCGTAATGGCTCTCGAGAGGGTTCCTGCTGACATAAGGGCTTCCGGTGGTGTTGCAAGGATGGCTGACCCTGCAATTATCGAGGCAATAATGGGTGGGGTAACCATCCCGGTGATGGCGAAGTGCAGAATTGGTCATTTTGCAGAGGCGCAGGTTCTCGAGGCATTGGGGGTTGACTATATTGATGAGAGTGAGGTGCTCACTCCTGCTGACGAAAGCAATCACATAGACAAGAGAAAGTTCAAAGTTCCATTTGTATGCGGCGCGATAAATCTTGGTGAAGCGCTCAGGAGAATCGGCGAAGGTGCTGCAATGATAAGGACTAAGGGTGAGGCTGGAACCGGAAATGTTGTAGAAGCGGTAAAGCACATGAGAAAGATCAATGGAGAGATAAGATGGCTCAATGGGCTTCCGGAAGACGAGCTCATGGCTGCCGCAAAAGAGCTCAAAGCACCGTATGAACTCGTTGTCGCGGTTGCAAAAAAGGGCAGACTCCCGGTTGTAAACTTCTCTGCTGGTGGAATTGCGACACCTGCCGACGCGGCGTTGATGATGCAGCTTGGTGCTGATGGAGTTTTCGTTGGCTCGGGTATATTTAAATCAGAGGACCCATCCCGCAGGGCGAAAGCGATAGTTGAGGCTACCACTCATTATGAAACCCCCGATTTGGTTGCTAAAGTTTCAAGAGGGCTTGGCGAAGCAATGTCAGGAATTGAAATAGACAAGATGAGCAAGGAGGAAATGCTTCAGTTTCGTGGCTGGTAAGATTCTCAACATTGGCGTGCTTGCTCTTCAAGGGGCTTCAAGGGAACATATTACAATGCTCGAAAGGTGTAGAGTCCGGGGGGTTGCCATAAAGAAACCTTCCGGGCTTAAGAATGTTGACGGAATTGTCATTCCCGGAGGAGAAAGCACCACGATTGGAAAATTAATTGATGAGTATGAATTTATGGATGAAATCCGTGGACTTGCAAATGGTGGTTTTCCAGTTTTTGGAACCTGTGCTGGAATGGTAGTTCTTGCGAAAAAAGTAAACGGGAGTCACGGTAAACTACTTCGCCTGATTGATATTACGGTCAATCGCAACGCTTTCGGGCGACAGGTGGATTCGTTTGAGGCTGATATTGAAATAAGGGGGATTGAGAGAGAAGAGATTCCCTTTAGGGCTGTTTTCATTAGGGCTCCTTTTATCGAGGAGGCTGGAGATGGAGTTCGTGTGATGGCTGAAGTCGAAGGGAAAGAAGTCATGGCGCGACAGGGTAACATCCTGGTTTCCGCGTTTCACCCGGAGCTTACGGATGACAGCCGAGTTCATGAGTATTTTCTTCGAATGGTGAGGAATAGCATTTAACTGGAGGTCTTCATGTCCGGTCATTCGAAATGGCACTCAATAAAGCACAAGAAATCGAAAACTGACGCCAAAAGAGGCCAACTTTTCAGCAAACTTTCGCAAAAAATAATGGTCGCTGCCAAGGAGGGTGGTGGGAATCCAGAAGCGAATCCGACTCTTGCTACTGCTATAGAAACGGCGAAGAGTTACTCAATGCCGGCGGAGAGAATAAAGAGAGCTATTCAGAAGGGAACCGGGGAACTTTCGGGAGGGAAGCAGCTTGAACACATGAGTTTCGAGGGATACGGCGAAGGTGGCGTGGCGATACTTGTTGAGGTACTTACTGACAACAGGAATAGAGCCTCGTCCGATGTAAAAAGAGTGTTCACCCGTGCTGGAGCGAAGATTGCGGAGCCTGGTTCTGTTTCCTGGCTTTTTGAAAAAAAGGGAGTTGCTATCGTTCGGAAAGAGGATGTTTTAGATGAGGATGTGCTGCTTTCTGTTGCGCTCGAGGTTGGCGCTGATGATATAAGGGACGAAGGAGGTGACTGGGAAATAATAAGTGACGTCGAGCACTTCAAGAACGTAAGAGAAAGTCTTGAAACTAAAGGAATCAAGCTCGATGGGTTCGAACTCACGATGTTTCCCAAAAACAGCGTTCCGCTCGAGAAGGAGGCTGCGAAAAAGGTTCTGAAGCTTCTTGAGAACTTGGAGGAGCTCGATGACGTTCACGAGGTTTATGCGAATTTCGAAATTCCTGACGAGGTGATGGAAGAAGTTGCGTCTCTTTCAGACTGATGGCAGGTTCCAGTTTTCCATTCATATTCTGCCGATGTTAGAAAGGAAGCGGGGAAAGCGGAATTGAGAGTGCTTGGAATAGACCCGGGAATCGCAAATACCGGATATGGACTTGTGGAAGCGGAGAATGGAAAGTTGAGCGCTATTTCGTTTGGCTCCATCAGAACTGACAGTAAGGATACCAAGGATTTACGCCTCGACAGGTTATATCGAAAGATGATGAACATCATCGAAGAACTTTCGCCCGATGTGGTTGTCTTGGAAAGCCTTTTCTTCAGTACCAACAGGAAGTCTGCTTCTGCTGTTGGCGAGGCGCGTGGAGTGATTATTCTTGCCTGTTCGCATTCAGGGGTTCCATTTTTCGAGTATGCCCCGCTCGAAGTGAAAATGACTGTCGCTGGAAACGGAAATGCCGGGAAGGAACAGGTAAAGTATATGGTCGAACATCTTTTGGGCATTACTGAAAGCCAGATTTCGCTTCATGCAACCGATGCTTTGGCCATGGCAATATGCTACATTCACCGCTCTCGACTTCGCTCATTGTCCGGGAAGGACGGTTGAGGTCTATTGATTGGTTACATCGAAGGAAAAGTTACCGCGAAAGATCCGAAGAGATTGCTTCTTGTCGTTCAGATTGGCGGTCTCGGATTTGAAGTTCTTGTTCCTGCTGGAACTCTTGAAAGAGCCCCCGATATGGGAGAGGATATTTCACTTCATACATTCCTCCATGTTCGCGATGATTTGCTCCAGCTTTTTGGTTTCGATTCAGTTCGAGCAAGAGACCTCTTTGTCAAACTGATGTCCATCTCAGGATTTGGACCCCAGAAGGCTATTGGTGCGCTTTCAGTTTTTTCTCCCGAGGATTTTGAGGAAATGATAAGGAATTCAGATATTGAAAGGCTCACCGAAATTCCGGGCATAGGGCGAAAAACAGCCGAGAGAATGGTCTTAGAAATGCGCGATAGAATTGAGGAGCCATACCCACGGGCAGAATTGTCCGGAACCGCCTTCAGAGTTATGGAGGAGGCAGTCGAAGCGATGGTCGCGCTTGGGTTTTCATCCTCCGAGGCAAGAGGGGCATTGAGGGAATTCAAAGGTGATGTTCGAGGAGTAACGGTGGAGGAAATGATTCAATTCGGGCTCAAATTCATAGGAAGTGGAAAGAGGCACTAATTGAGCACTGGGCATGGCATTGCATCTGAGCTTACACCTGAGGAGAAAGCACTTGACATCTCGCTTAGACCACGAGTTCTTTCAGATTTCATTGGGCAAGAGCGAATCAAGGAGCAACTTCGAATTTTCATTGAGGCAGCAAAGAATCGGAGTGAGGCTCTCGACCACGTTTTGCTTTCAGGACCACCCGGACTCGGGAAAACAACTCTTGCGAACATAATATCTAACGAACTTGCGGTTTTAATTCATCAGACAAGCGGACCTGCTATCGAAAGGCAGGGGGACCTTGCGGCAATCTTATCGAACCTCCAGCCCGCTGATGTCCTTTTCATAGATGAGATTCACAGGCTTCCACGAACGGTTGAGGAGATACTTTACCCTGCAATGGAAGATTTCAAGATTGACATCGTAATTGGCAAGGGTCCAGGAGCTCGTTCCGTCCGGCTCGAACTTCCTCATTTCACCCTGATTGGCGCAACCACACGCGTTGGACTAATGAGCTCCCCTCTGCTTTCCCGTTTCGGTGTATCGAGCAGACTGGACTATTATCCACTCGATGAGGTGGTTTCCATCGTAAGGAGGGCTTCGGGGATACTCAAAGTAAAGGTTGATGAGGAGGGTTGCCTCGAGATTGCCAAGCGCTCGAGAGGAACACCGAGGGTTGCGAACCGGCTTTTAAGGAGGGTCAGAGACTTTGCTGAGGTAAAGGCTGACAGCGTCGTTACCGGCGAGGTTGCAATTGGGGCGATGAGTTTGTTCGAGGTTGACGAGGCAGGGCTTGATGTTGTTGACCGTGCCATACTTTCAACCATAATTGACAAATTTTCTGGCGGACCTGTGGGATTGAAAACTATTGCAGCTGCAGTGGGCGAGGAACCTGACACGATCGAAGACGTGTACGAACCTTATCTAATGCAACTCGGATTCATGAAAAGAACTCCGCGTGGAAGGGTGGCAACCCCGGGCGGATACAGGCATCTTGGAAGGGAAGGCCAGCATCGTGATGAGAAAAGCCTTTTTTGAAAAATTTTCAGATTGAGGGATTGATTTGAGAATACTGATTCATACCTGCTGCGCTCCATGTCTCATATATCCTTTGGACGTACTAATCTCGAGGGGTTATTTAGTTGTTCCTTTTTTCTACAATCCGAACATACACCCTTTCACCGAGTACAGGAAGAGATATTTTGCTGCTCTTGATTTTTGTTCCGCTCGAAGTCTCGAATTCCATGCTGGGAAGTATGAGATAGAACGATTTCTACTCGAGGTTTCAGATAAAGTGGAGGAAAGGTGCAAATACTGTTTCAAGATGAGGCTTGATGCGAGTGCCAGGCAGGCAAGGCTCCTGGATATTGGCGAGTTCACGACCACATTGCTTTCAAGCCCCTATCAGAATCAGGAACTAATAAAGGAAGCTGGGGAAGAAGCCGCAATCAAGCACGGAGTCATCTTCCTTCAAGAGGACTGGACTTCCGGATATAGTGTGAATGTTCAGAAATCGCGCTCTCTTGGCATCTACAGGCAGGCTTATTGCGGCTGCGTGTACAGTGAAAAAGAGCGCTATCAAAAGAGTGATCCGCCAGAGCGATGAGGACCGATGATTTTGACTACAATCTCCCTCCGGAGTTGATAGCCCAACAACCCAAGGAGCCGCGCGACTCTTCCCGCCTGATGGTGATCGAGCGTTCGAGTGGAAATATCGAGCATCGTTTTTTCAGTGATATTTTGGAATACATGAAGGAGGGTGATTGCCTTGTGGTCAATAATACCCGTGTCTATCCCGCGAGGCTTCACGCGAGAAAAGGCACAGGAGGCAGAGTTGAAGTCCTTTTGCTTGAGAAAGTTGGAGGCGATGAGTGGAATGCTATGACGGGTGGATCAAGGGTGCGCCCCGGCATGAGCCTTGAACTCGATGAATCAGTAAGTGCGCATGTCTTGGAGAGAGTTTCCGAGGGTGTTGTGAGAATCAGGTTCGAGCATCCGCAAAAAAGCCCGGATGAAATTATCTATGAACTTGGCTCGGTTCCTCTCCCACCATACATAAAGGAAGAAATAGGGGACACTGAAAGATACCAGACCGTTTATTCAAAAAGAGAGATATCATCCGCTTCGCCGACTGCTGGTTTACATTTCACTGACGAACTTATATCAAAGATAAAGTCAAAAGGTGTTTCGGTTGCTGAGATTGAACTTGCGGTTGGATTCGATACGTTTTCCCCCATTAGGGAAGACGAAATCGAGAAACATCATATTCATACTGAATGGTTTTCGGTTGATGAAAAAGCTTCAGAAATAATAAATTCAGCGCGGAAGAGGAAAGGAAGGGTTTTCGCTGTTGGAACAACCGTCGTTCGATCGCTGGAGAGCTGTGCCGCTTATGATGGAAGGATAGCCCCGACAGGAGGCCGAACGGACCTTTTCGTAAAGTTAGGATATGAGTTCAAAGTGGTTGATTGCTTGATAACCAACTTTCACTTTCCGCGCTCAACTCTTTTGGTTCTCGTGTGTGCATTTGGAGGGAAAGACGCCATTCTTGGCGCTTACAAGAAGGCTACTGAAATGAGATACAGGTTTTTGTCTTTCGGAGACGCTATGCTCATTGTTTGATTGATTCATTGAGAGAAAACTATTGGGAAAGGGAAATGAGTTCATCCGCTTTTTCTTTTACGGTTGAAAGAGAAGCTAATTCGTCAAGGGCAAGAGCGGGGAGAATTGATACCCCGCATGGAAGCATACTCACTCCAGTTTTCATTCCAGTGGGAACACGAGGGACCGTAAAGACAATGAAGCCCGAAGAAGTTAGCGAACTTGGCTTCGAGATTCTGCTCACAAATGCTTATCACCTCTGGTTGAGGCCCGGCATAGAGGTTGTTGAAAAATTGGGCGGAATTCACAAGTTTATAGGGTGGGATAAAGCGATTCTTTCGGATTCAGGGGGTTTTCAAATCTTGAGCCTTGGCTCTGACGTCAGGACGACAGAAGAAGGCGCAAGTTTCAAGAACCATATCAATGGTTCCCGAGTTTTTCTTACTCCGGAAATCTCAATGGAGATTCAGGAAAGACTTGGAACTGATATAGCGATGTCTCTTGATGAGTGCTTGCCCTTTTCTGCTACCAAGGAAAGAGTTAGAGATTCTGTGTCCCTCAATAAAAACTGGGCTTTGAGGTCGAAGCTTTCGCACACAAGCGAAAAGCAGGCTATTTTTGGCATCGTGCAGGGAGGGGTTTTCAAGGACTTGCGAAAAGAGAGCGCGAAGGAAATCACCGAAATAGGGTTTGACGGTTGCGGAATAGGGGGCTTGAGCGTAGGTGAGCCGAGAGAATTGACTCTTGAAATGGTTGACACAACCATTTCTGAAATACCCCGGGAAACTCCTGTTTACCTCATGGGAGTTGGAGATTTCAAGGGCATAGCGGAAGCAGTTTCTCTTGGAGTTGACATATTTGACTCGGTACTTCCAACCAGACTTGCACGCAACGGGTGTGCCCTTACTTTGGGCGGAAGGTTGAATTTCAGAAACGCGGTCCATGCGCACGCGGAAGGTCCGGTTGAAGAAGGGTGCGAATGTTACACGTGCAGGAGCTTTTCAAGAGCCTATATCAGGCATCTCGTCGTTGAAAAAGAAATACTCGGTCTTCATCTGCTCACCATTCACAACCTGTGGAAACTTTCGAGTTTCATGAATGAACTGAGAGATTCCATTCTCAGGGGAAACAAAGATGGGGGAAAGATGGGGGTCAGGTCTTGCAATGACACATTTTGTGGCCGAAGTCGGTGCAAAACTGTCCGATGGACACCAAAAATGAAGGTCTGACCCATGACACATGATCCGGAAAATGTTCTTGAGAGCTTGAGATAAAATGACAAACGGTTTTTCTTCATCTATCATAGTCGCATGTATTTGATGATTGATGGAAAGGAAGATGAAACATGAAAGTATTTTTTTATTCGATTGCGGTGCCGGTAATTTATGCCGCTTCAAAGACTACCGAGAATACCCAGAAGCAGGGAGGGCTTGCAAACTACAGCATGTTCATTCTCATTGCTGCAATGATTGTTATCTTCTATTTCCTTCTCATAAGGCCGCAGCGCAAACAGGCACAGAAGCACCAGGAGATGATTTCAAAAATTGAGCGAGGTGACAAGGTAGTTACAATTGGTGGCATTCATGGTGAGGTTAAGAAGAAGACCGAGGATGCGGTTGTCCTTGAGGTTGATAAAGGAGTCAGGATTACGTTTTCGAAGTCTGCAATTGCGAGGAATCTTACCGAGCCCGCAGAAGAGGAAGAAGAGGAAGGACACGAAGAAGAGGGGGAAAAGGGGAAGGAGGAAGACGAAGCCTGAGGTATAGAACGGCGTCGATTGTAAAGTGAGCAAAAGAGGAAAATACTGGCTTTCAATAGGATTCGTTGCCCTCGTTATTGTTTGTCTTTACGGGGCGAGTTTCGGTTTCAAGCTGAAACCAAGACTTGGCCTTGACCTAAAAGGTGGCATAAGCCTTGTTTACGAGGCAAAGGGCAAGAAAGTTGATAGTGGAGTTCTCGAGAAAACAGTTGAGAAAATAAGGGAAAGGGTTGACAAGCTCGGGGTCTCGGAACCAGAGATATCAACCCAGGGCTCGAGAAATGTTTCTGTTCTTCTTCCCGGCATACATGATCCCGAAAGAGCAAAAGAAATTGTTGGCAAGACCGCTCAGCTTCAATTCAGAATTGTTCTTGACCAAAAGACGGCCAAAGAGGTAAAGAACGACCCTTCCTGGAAAATCTCAACTGGTGATGAATTGAAAGAAGATGCTGCTGTTGTTCTTCCCGCCTCTAAAGAAGGCAAATCCAAGGGCGCCTATCTTTTGAAGCTTGATAGAACAATCATGACTGGGGAATACCTGAAGAAGGCAACTGTTGTGTATGATCAGCAGACCGGAGAGCCAAAGGTTACTTTTGAACTGACCGATGAGGGGACCAAGAAGTTTTCGGATATCACCACGCAGAACAAGGACAAAAACCTTGCGATCGTTCTGGATTACGCGGTTGAGTCGTATCCAACTATAAAGGAACCGATCACGACTGGAACCGGGGAAATTACCGGTAGCTTCACCGACAAAGAGGCAAAGGACCTCGCGATAGTTTTGAACACCGGTGCCTTGCCAGTTGAATTGAAATTGCTTACAGAAGAGGATGTTACCGCTACTTTGGGGGAAGACTCACTACACAAGGGCATGATTGCTGGAATTGCCGGTCTTATCATTGTCGTGTTTTTCATGTTGGCGTACTACAGAGTTCTCGGGATTGTTACCTGCATGGGCCTTGTGGTTTTTGCTGGAATAATGTATGGCTTCATCAGCGTTCTCGGTGAGTTCTGGAGTTTGACTCTGGCCGGAATCGCAGGCTTGATCGTTTCAGTTGGAATAGCGGCTGACTCGAGCATCGTGTTTTTCGAGCGCCTGAAAGAAGAGGTGAGAGCAGGAAAAACCGCGAGGAGCAGCGTTGAGCGTGCTTACAAGTCTGCCTTCAGGACGATAATCGCTGCTGATACAGTTTCATTTTCGGCGGCTGCTATCCTCTATTTGACTGCGGTTGGTTCAGTTCGCGGCTTTGCTTTCACGCTCGGGATGTCAACGCTTTTTGATGTATTTATTTCGTATTTCTTCACAAGACCGGTAACTTCGCTGATTGCAGAAATTCCTGCCTTTACATCTCGCGTCGCAATCGGCATGAGAAAGCTACCTGAAGCAGGTTCCGGAGGAGATTCTTAAGTGAGACAAGTGCCTGTTCGGCGGAACATTGATTTCGTTGGAAAGAAATATATCTGGTTTGCGATATCTGGAGTAGCCATACTCGTTTCAATCATTGGACTTTTTACCCGTGGCTTGAATTTCGGAATCGATTTTACTGGCGGCACTCAGATGGAAATAAGGTGCGACAAGGAAACGACCATTTCCGATATTCGTAAGGTTTTATCGCGCTTCGGTTTCGGAGACGCTCAGATACAGCAGGGTCAATCAAACACTTTTATCATAAGAACGCCAAATCTGTCGGAGCAAAAAAGAAACGAAATCACTGCCGAATTGAAGAAAAGCGCTAAAATGAAGGATTTGCTCGGTATTAGTGATGTTGGACCCGGATGGGGCGCTCAGGTCAGCAGGCGGGCTATTATTGGTGTCATTATCTTCCTGGTTGCAGTGGTTTTATATGTGAGCATTCGCTTTGAGTTCAAGATGGCAATATCTGCAATTGTTGAGATATTTCACGACACTATCATAACGGTTGGAGTCTATGCCCTTATCGGGCGGGAGGTCACACCTGCTACTATCATCGCATTTCTCACCTTACTTGGATATTCGCTTTATGACGCGATTGTGATTTTCGATAGATTGAAGGAAAACGCGGATGCGCTCACCAGGCAGAGTAAAAAGACATATAGTGATGTAGTAAATGACTCGGTCAATCAAATTCTCGCAAGGTCTATTAACACCTCTCTTACAACACTTTTTCCTATTGTTACAATTTTGCTATTTGGTGGCGAGACCCTGAAGGCTTTTGCCTTCGCTCTCTTTCTCGGTGTTTTGACAGGAACGTACTCGAGCATATTCGTAGCGACGCCAATGCTTGCTATCTGGAAAGAGTCTGAGCCGAAATATGCCACTTTCCGCGAAAAGGTTGAAAAAGAGCGGGTAAGAGAGAGAAGAACAGTCGAGCAAAATGTTGCTACCAACAGGGTAAGGGTTCAGGAAAAGCAAGCAAAAACAAATGAGGAGCCTTCTGCCATGGAGAAGCCTGCAAAAGAACCTGCAAAGGTTGTGAGAATAAACGAGGAAAGAGAATCGCGGAAACCCACGCCAAAGCCGAAGCCAAAAGCGAAAAGCAAGCAAACTTCCGCCAAAGCCCGAACGAAGGGTCCCGGGAGCCGGAAAAAGAAAAAGAAAAAGCGATGAAAAGCGATGAAAATGTGAACAGGCTTTTTTCATTGACGAAGAAATTCCTTTCCAAGAGCGAACAGAAGAAGCTCGAGAAGGCATACCAGTTCGCTTTTGAATGCCACAAGGACCAGTACAGAAAATCGGGAGAGCATTTCATAGAGCACCCTTTGACTGTCGCCACCTATCTTGCCCAGTTGAAACTCGATGCCGATACGATCTGCGCCGGGCTTTTGCATGATGTGGTGGAAGATTCAGAACTAACTCTCGATGATGTAAGAGAAGAGTTTGGCGAAGAAATATCGAGCATAATTGATGGCCTTACAAAACTGGAAAGATTCAGATTCAACTCGAGAGAAGAACAGCAGGCAGAGAACATGCGCAGGATGCTGATTGCGGTTGCGAAAGATGTGAGGGTTATTCTTGTCAAACTTGCTGACAGACTCCACAACATGGAGACAATAAGCGCTCTTCCATCTGACCGCAGGCGTGAGATAGCTGAGGAAACACTCGAGATTTATGCTCCCCTTGCTCACAGGTTTGGAATTTCACAAGTCAAGTGGAGGCTGGAGGACCTTTCTTTCGAGGTTCTTCACCCGGAAAGATACCGTCAGGTTCAGGAAATGGTTGCAGAGAAGCGCCGGGAGAGGGAAAAGTACTTAGGATCGATCGAGAAGAAAATAGAGACTGAATTGAGGAGGAACAAAATAAAGGCGAGTGTTAGCGGAAGGGTAAAGCATTTTTTCAGCATATACGAGAAGATGGTCAATCGTGGAATCGAGTTCGATGAAATAATGGACCTTTCTGCTGTCCGAGTGATAGTTGAGTCAATCAAGGATTGTTATGCTGCTCTTGGGATAATTCATTCAATCTGGAAACCGGTTCCGGGTCGGTTCAGGGATTATATCGCCATGCCAAAACTCAACATGTATCAATCTCTTCATACCGTGGTGATGAGCCATGATGGAAAACCGATTGAAATCCAGATAAGAACGAAGGAAATGCACAGGACAGCTGAGTTTGGGATTGCCGCGCACTGGCTCTACAAGGAACAGAAGAGAGAACACCACGGTAAAGCCTGGCTGAAACAGGTGATGGACTGGCAGGAGATGAAGGATCCCACCGAGTTCATGCGAACCCTGAAAATAGAGCTTTTCCAGGATGAGGTATTCGTTTTCTCCCCCCGGGGGAAACTCATTTCGCTGCCCAAGGGAGCAACTCCGATTGATTTTGCGTATCAAATACATACGGAAGTTGGGCACAGTTGCATCGGGGCAAAGGTGAATGGGAAGATGGTTCCTCTGTCCTATGAACTTCAGAATGGCAATATTGTGGAGATAATTACATCAAAGACGCCTCACGGCCCGAGCATAGACTGGCTTCAGATTGTTAAGAGCGCCCGGGCAAGATCGAAAATACGGCAGTGGTTCAGCCAAGAGAGACGCGAGGAGGAAAAAGAGGAGGGAAGGGAACTTCTTGAGCGCTCCTTGCGAAAGACGGGTTTGCCTGTTCACTCCCCTGAAGTCTCCAAGATCCTTTCACAGGTAGCATCTGAGTGCCATGCTGAGAGATTGGAAGACCTTTATGTTCTTATCGGGTGTGGTCAGGTCTCAACAAATCAGGTAGCCAGCAAAGTCTCGCAATATCTTGGCGTAGGTAAAAGAGAGACAATCATTCCTGAAAAGGAAGAGCCAAAAAAACCCCCCGAAAAAGAGAAATTCACCCGCAGAATCATTGTAAACGGAATTGAGAATGCATTGGTTCAGATTGCGCAGTGTTGCAATCCCGTTCCAGGAGATAAGATAGTTGGATTTGTGACCAGGGGAAGAGGGGTTTCTGTTCATAAGGAAGGCTGCCCTAACTTCAAAGAACTTTCAATAGACAGTGAAAGGATATTGGATGTTTCATGGGAGAAGGTTGAACCTGTAAGAGTTGTCGAGATATGCGTAAAGGCAATCGACAGACCCAAACTCGTGCGGGACATCACAGTTGTCCTTGGTGACCGCAATGTGAACATAATATCGGCGGCTTTCTCGACCAATTACGAAAACCTCGCTGTAAGTAATTTTGTGTTCGAAGTTGCAAGCGGAGCCCACCTCGACGAGATATTGCGTGAAATAAGAAAGGTTGACTCCGTCTACGATGTTTTCGAGGTTACTGGCGAGAAAGTTGGTGACAAAGGCGAATCCGGGACAGGGGGTCAGGTCTTGCAATAACACATTTACCGACCCATTCTTAACAAGGCAGATAGAAAAATGTGTTATTGCAAGACCTGACCCCCCTTTGTGCGAAAAGGAGTGAAAAACGAAAGCAGTTGTTCAGAGGGTCGGGTGGTGCAGTGTAAGAATCCGGGGAAGTGAAGTCTCGAGAACCGGTCCCGGTTTGCTTGTTTTTCTTGGAGTGGCAAAGGGGGATGCGGAACAAGAAGTTTGTTGGCTTGTTGATAAAATCTTGAACCTGAGAGTTTTCGAGGACGATAATGGAAAGATGAACCTTTCTCTTTGCGATACTTCAGGAGAGTTGATGGTTGTGAGCCAGTTCACTCTTGTTGCTGATTTGAGAAAAGGCAGAAGACCCTCTTTTGAGGAAGCTGCTTCTCCTGATGATGCAAAGAGACTGTATGAATTGTTTGTAAGGTTGGCGCGCGAAAAAGGAGTCGAGGTGAAGGCCGGGGTATTCGGGGAAACTATGGTGGTTGAACTTCAAAATGATGGACCCGTTACTCTAATTCTTGAAGCTCCTTTGCAGGAAATTTTGGAATAGGGAATGTTTTCTGTCATGGATGAGATGAAAGGAATGAGAATCAAGACTTTAACGGTGGGGATGCTTCGAGCCAACTGTTACATTCTTTCCGATAATGAAACAGGCAGGGCTTTCCTGATTGACCCTGGTGGCGAATATAAGAAAATATTGAGTGAAGTCAAAAACGAGAATGTTTCAGTAGTTAGCATACTTTGCACTCATGGTCATATTGACCATATTGGTTCCGCAGGGAAAATTTCACAGAATCTCGGCGTCCCCATTTTTATTTCGTTCAAAGATAGTAAGAATTTTTCGGCTTCACTTCTTGGAGTGCTTCATGGAAATGCATTCTCAAAGCCACGAAACCTTGAATTTTCGGGCGAGAGAGAGGAGCTTCAGCTTGGTGCGAATTCCGTCAGAGTGATTCAAACACCAGGACACACACCCGGGTCCTTGAGTTTTCTTGCTGGAAATAATCTTTTCTGTGGAGACCTCATTTTCAAAGGATCGATTGGGAGAACCGACTTTCCAGGTGGTTCGCTTGATGACCTTATGTCTTCGTTGAGGGATAAGGTATTTGTTCTTCCGGACGAGACGGTGATATTTCCGGGGCATGGTCCTTCGACAAGCGTTGGGGAGGAAAAAAGGTCCAATCCTTTCATTGTGTCTATTGCGAGAGGTGCGAGGGGTGGAAACAAAATATAGCGCGCCAAAGGGAATGAAAGATTACCTTTATCCCGAATCCTTCGAGATGGAGCGTATTTATTCGACTGCCTCTGAAGTATTGGAAATCCATGGATATAAAAAGATAGAGACACCTGTTCTTGAAAAGGCGGAACTCTTTTATCGGGGCGTAGGCGAAGATACTGACATAGTCAAGAAGGAAATGTATTCTTTCAAGGATAAAGATGGGGAATTGCTTTGCTTGAGACCGGAAGGGACTGCTCCTGTAATAAGAGCCTACCTCGAGAACAGGCTTGATGGTCTGGGATTGCCACTTAAACTGTATTACTCTGGTCCGATGTTCAGGCGGGAAAGACCACAGGCGGGTCGCTCGAGGGAGTTTCATCAGGTTGGGGCTGAAGCAATAGGCAGCGATGACCCGTTGCTTGACGCTGAAGTCATATCACTATCGTGCCTTATTTTCGAAAAGCTTGGACTAAGAGATTTCAAACTCTTGATAAACAGCGTCGGTTGTAGCAACTGCAGGCATTCATATACGGGGAAATTGAAGAAATTCATTGATGGTATCGAAGGTGATTTGTGTGTGGATTGCAGAGCGAGGAAAAAGACGAATCCTTTGAGGGTGCTTGATTGCAAAAGAGGTTCATGCATGGAAGCTCTTAAGGATGCTCCGGTGATACGAAACTTTCTCTGTGATGACTGCGAAAGGCATATCAATAAGGTCATCGAAGCTTTGAGAGACATGGAGATAACTTTTGAGGAAAACGAAAGACTCGTTCGCGGTATTGATTACTATACCAGAACCGCTTTTGAGTTCGTTTTTGAGGGACTTGGCGCCAAGAATACTGTTTCTGCTGGCGGCAGATACGACGACCTTGCTGAAACACTCGGAGGTCCGAGGACTCCTGCGGTTGGTTTCTCACTTGGGTTGGAAAGACTCATGCTTGCGCAAAGGAAGGCTCATGCCTCTTCAGTTTCTTCGAGAACGCTGGATGTTTTTGTGGCAACAGTTGGTCCAGATGCGCGCGAATTTGCGTTTTCGCTTCTGAGAATGCTCAGGCGTTCAGGAATAAGCGCGGATATTGATTATCTTTCGCGAAGCCTCAAAAGCCAGATGAAACATGCTGACCGTCTCGGCGCGAAATTAGTGGTAATTGCTGGAGGAGAGGAACAGGAAAAAGGGGAAGTGGTTTTGAGGGAACTTGAAACTTCCACTCAAGAAACGGTTTCCGTTGATAGTCTCCCGCATAGTGTAAAATCTTTGCTTTCGGGAAGTGTTTGCGATGTCTGACATGGAACCAATGGTTAGTTTCAGACTGAAAAGAACGTCATACTGTGGGGCTCTTGGTGCTCGAGAATCGGGAAAGAAAGTAGTACTTGATGGTTGGGTTTCAAGCAGAAGGGACCATGGTGGTTTGATATTCGTGGATTTGAGGGACAGAACTGGCATCGTCCAGGTTGTCTTTGATCCCGAGGAATCGGAAGAGAGTCACAAAAAGGCGAAGGAGTTGCGACCGGAATATGTGCTTGGAATAAGAGGGGTTGTAAGGATGAGACCGGAAGGGACGAAAAACCTCTCACTCAAGACCGGTGAAATAGAGGTTGTCGCAGAGGAAGTCGAGGTCCTGAATGCTTCCGTCGTGCCCCCTTTTGAGATTAAGAATGATGTGAGCGCCGATGAGAAAGTAAGGCTTCGCTATCGCTATCTTGATTTGAGGAGACCTGAACTGAAGGAATGTTTTGAACTCAGGCACGAGATTACAAAGGAATCAAGGATGTTTCTCGAGGAAAATGGCTTTATCGAGATTGAGACACCTAATCTCACCAAGAGCACTCCAGAGGGCGCGCGTGATTTCCTTGTTCCATCAAGAATTCAAACCGGTCGCTTCTACGCGCTTCCCCAGTCTCCACAGCTTTTCAAGCAGTGCCTCATGATCGCTGGCTTTGAGAGGTACTACCAGGTTGCAAGATGTTTCAGGGACGAGGATTTGAGAGCGGATAGACAGCCCGAGTTTACCCAGATTGACCTCGAGATGTCTTTCGTTGATGAGGGCGATGTGATTGAAATCACCGAGGGGCTGCTTTCAAGAATATTCAAGGTTGTCGGAATCGAGATGAAAACTCCTTTTGAGAGAATGCGTTACGACGATGCGATTGAAATTTATGGAACAGACAGGCCCGATATTCGTTATCCGCATTCAATGGTTACACTCGACGAGGTTTTTAGGGAAACCAGTTTCAAAGTTTTTGCTTCCGAACTTTCGCGAGGAGGAACAATAAGAGCATTGAGGGTTCCTGATGGCGCTGCCCTTTCGCGCGCGGAAATTTCATCTCTCGAGGAAAGGGCAAAAAACCTGGGCTCTGCCGGGCTTGTATGGCTTGCCATGGAGGACTCTCCTCACTCGCCGATTCTAAAATTTCTTTCAGGGAAAGAGATTGACATACTTGTTCGCAAACTGAAGCTTCAAAAGGGAGATGCTGCTTTTTTGATTGCCGGCAAACGTTCACTTTGCGATGATGTTCTTCATGCTCTGCGGGTCTCGCTTACCGAGAAGAAAGGTTCTCTACGGAATTACGCGCCGGTATGGGTTCTGAATTTTCCGTTGCTCGAGTATGATGACAAGGAAAAGCGCTACAAATCACTTCATCATCCCTTTACATCTCCGACAGAAGACTCGTTGAGCATTCTTGAAAATGAGCCACTGAATGCGCGTTCGAGAGCCTACGATATTGTCCTCAATGGAGTGGAATTGGGGGGCGGCTCTATCAGAATTCACAGGAAGGAGATTCAGGAAAAAATGTTCAGGCTTCTTGGCATTCCAGAAAAGGAGTATCTTGAGAAGTTTGGCTTCCTCCTTGAGGCTTTGGAATATGGAGCGCCTCCGCATGGAGGGATAGCCCTCGGGCTCGATAGATTGGTGATGATACTTGCAGGCAGGGATTCAATTCGGGACGTAATAGCGTTTCCAAAGACCCAGTCCGCGTCCGATCTACTCTCCGGGGCTCCTTCAGAGGTTGATGCTGCACAGTTGAAGGAACTTGGATTGAGAATGGATTTCTGATTTGATTGTTTCATGAAACGAGGAGCCCGTTTCCGCTGGTGGAAGATTCTCATAGTTATCATATTTGCTGCGCTTGTATTCACAGCGGCTTCAAAGCACGAAGCATTCACGGATGAGGGTCAGGCGTGGCTCATTGCAAGGGACGCACCGGTAGGGGAAATATTTTTCAAGTGGCTTCATTACGAAGGCCATCCTTCTCTTTGGTTTGCTTTACTGATAATTCCCGCAAAACTCGGTTTGCCTTTCTATTCGATCAACATCATATCCGCCCTCATAGCCACAATTTCCGTCTTTCTTTTTCTCATGTATTCACCCCTTCCTTCTTTCATGAACGTTTTGTTCGCGTTTTCATATTTTGTCTCATACCAGTATGCTGTTGTTGCGAGAAACTATGTTTTAGCCCTACTTCTCTTGATCGTTCTTGCGATTTTTTACCAGAATCGTTTCTCGAAGCCATATTCTTTTTTTCTCATCCTTGCTCTTCTTGCGAATGTGAGTCTTCACTGCACTCTGATTGCAATAGGGATTAGCGTAAATTACCTCCTTGAACTGAAAAAAAGATGGCTCCGTTTTGACAGGGACAGGAAAAGGCGAATTGCTTTTTCCATGCTGTTCTTCGTATGCGTTCTTCTATTGCTCCCTTTCCAGCTCTGGCCGAGGAGCGACAACAGGCTCATGGGGGGATTTGATTTTTCTCCTGCACGCTTTGCTTCAACTGGAAATTTCTTGATTTCGGGAACTGGACCTTTCAGCAATTACCTACCGGTCACCGTGATATGCCTTTTGGTTATCGCTATATGGTTCTGGAAGCGTGGTAATCTGTTCCTCTATCTTTTTCCATCTTTTCTTCACTTCCTACTTGTTGCGATAAAACCCATTAGCGTATTCAATCATGGAATCTTTTTCATTTATCTCGTTTTTGTGGTCTGGGTTTCCTACGAGGGAACGGAACGGGAAAGACTCTTCTCATTTTCAATTAGGAACCTTTCAATTCTTGCCCTTTCGGTTCTCTTGGTAATTCAGGTTTTTTGGGGGTTTCAGGCAATAGCATACGATTATTCCCACAGTTATTCTGGAGCCCTTGAGGTCTCAAACTTCATAAAATCGAACAACTTGGATAAAACGAAAATTTACATGGTCGGAGAATCCTGCACCGGAGTGCTTCCCTATTTCAAGGAAAATATCTTTTCTAATATGAACGAAGGGGGAAAGCCGTGCTTCTGGGACTATTCAAAGAAGAACAAAACTCCAGAGAGGCTTGATAAGAGCGCTCTCGAGTCCATCAGGAAAGATAAACCGGATATTGTTGTTCTATCGCTTTCTGCCGTATCAAAGAAAAAAGAGAAACAAAATCTTAAATCTCTTCTTAGAGAGTATCATCCCGTAGGACCATTCACTGGGTTCATAATCTGGAAGGAGCAGAGAGGTCCTCATGAGACATATTCCTACTTTGTTCTTTTGAGTAAAGATAAATTTGTGATGCACAAATGAGAATCCCTCATATAAACATGTAAACATGTTTCGCTGATTGAAAGACCACAATTTTTCACGTGCTGGCTTTTTGATATGTCAACCTGCTGTGTTATGATATGTGCTCGATGCATCATGTAATATGTTTGACGGTTTCTTAGAAAGGAGAAGTAATGAGTATAGGAGAAATTTCCGGCTTGATTGCAGCCATAGCATTCGCGCTTCTGTCGCTTTTCTCAGCCTGGTTGCTTGTTCAACTGGTGAAAACGATGAACATCATGAACAAGTTTCTCGACGAGATCAGAATTGAAACCATGCCCCTCATGAGCAAGTTTCAGACGAGTATGGACCACGTGAATACTGAACTTGAAAGGGTTGATGGTATTTTGACCGCTGTTGAATCCATGTCCGAGAAGGCTAACAACGCGACAAAAGCCGTTCAGGAAATTGTCACATCGCCATATATGAAGGCTGTCGGAATTGGAACCGGAGCCAGCAAAGCATGGAGAAAGTGGAAGAAGAAATCCTGATTCGAAAAAAAGACTCGGAATATAAAACTTTGTTGTTCTCCTGCAATCGCCATTTTCCAAGGACATCCATTAGTTGACCTTTATCGCCGTAATTCTTTATTTTGCAAATTCGCTGATTTGTATTTAATGAAAATTGGTGATAAATGAGTTAGTTGCTTTCCTTTCAAAAGAGAAAAGTGGAGGGTGATTTGAAGAGCGCGGAATTGAGAGAAACTTTCTTAGAGTTCTTCGCGGAAAGAAATCACGAGGTGGTCAATAGCTCGTCACTTGTCCCAGATGACCCAACTATCTTACTGACAACTGCCGGGATGGTTCAGTTCAAGCCCTATTTTCTTGGAGAAAAACCTCCTTCATATAAACGCGCGACATCGGTGCAAAGATGCGTGCGCACAACCGATGTGGAATCTGTCGGGAAAACCGCAAGGCACAATACGTTTTTTGAGATGCTTGGAAACTTCTCTTTCGGGGATTACTACAAGGAAAGCGCGATTCCCTGGGCATGGGAACTTCTGACCGAGGTTTTTGGAATCAACCCCGGGGATTTGTGGATTTCCGTTTTCGAAGAAGACGAGGAGGCAGAGAGAATATGGAAGCAAATATCTTCTGTTGACCCCGGGCGCGTTATTCGTCTCGGAGCGGAAGACAATTTCTGGGACATGGGAGAGACTGGCCCCTGCGGTCCCTGTTCAGAGATTCTCCTCGACAGAGGCGAGAAATACTCTTGTGGTCCGGACTGCGCTCCGGGGTGCGACTGCGACAGGTTTCTCGAACTCTGGAATCTTGTCTTCATGCAATATGACAGGTTGCCGGATGGTAGTTTGAAACCACTTCCACAAAAAAACATTGACACTGGTCTTGGTCTCGAGCGACTTGCTGCAGTCAAACAGAACAAGGAAAACGTTTTTCAAACAGACCTGTTCTTGCCCATCATGGAGATGATATTCGAAATCTCCGGGGTGAAGATGGGAGAATCCAAAGAATCAGACGTTTCAATAAAAGTTATCGCTGACCATGCGAGAGCCTCGGCTTTTCTCATTTCCGATGGAGTGATTCCTTCAAACGAGGGCAGAGGATATATTTCAAGACGCCTCATCCGAAGGGCTCTCATGCACGCAAGGCTGCTCGGCCTGAACAGGCCATTCCTCGAAAAGCTTGCAATGCTGACAACTGAGATGTTCGGGGATACCTATGAAGGTTTGAAGGAGAATTCTCGATTGATAAGAGAAGTTGTTGTTGCTGAGGAGAAAAGATTCAGGCAGACGCTTGAGCAGGGTGTTTCCTATCTTACCGGGCTCATAGCAGATAACAAAAAAGCGGGAAAAAATTTCATTGATGGGGATGCGGCTTTCTACCTTCACGATACACTGGGCTTTCCTTTGGAGCTAACTCGCGAAATAGCGGAAGAATCAGGTCTTACTGTTGATGAAGGTGGCTTCGCTAAATTGATGAAACTCCAAAAAAGCCGAGCGCGGCTTTCCCGCGAGCATGATTCGCTTATCGAAGAGGAAGTGTTTTCGAGCATTTTGTTGGAGCACGGTACCACGGATTTTCAAGGATATAACTCTACGGAGCTTGAGACTCGCATTTGTGCGATCGTATCTGAGGGAAGCGAGAAGGTTGAAATTGCTGGTGGTTCTCTGATGGCGGAAATAGTCCTTGAAAATTCTCCGTTTTATGCCGAGTCTGGTGGGCAAATAGGTGATACCGGGGAAATAGAATCACCGTCGGGAATATTCGATGTGAAAGAGACTTATTACGGAGCGCCCGGACTCATAGTGCACAGGGGCGTCCTTTCCGGACAGATGACCCGTGGCCAGAATGTAGTTGCTCGAGTTGATTCGAGAAGGCGAATGGATATAGCGAAAAACCATTCCGCCACGCATCTTCTCCACTGGGCCCTCAGGGATGTTCTCGGACCTCATGCAAAACAGGCAGGGTCGCTGGTTGCTCCGGATATCTTACGCTTCGATTTCACGCACTTCAAACCATTGACAGAACAGGAGATAAAAAAAATCGAAAACCTGGCAAATGAGAAGGTGCTCGAGGATGTTCCCGTGAGTACTTGTCTAACCACACAAAAAAAGGCTTCCGAGGAAGGCGCAGTTGCGCTCTTTGGAGAGAAATATGGTGATGAGGTAAGGGTGGTTGATATTGGTGGTTTTTCAAAAGAACTCTGCGGAGGCATTCATGTGACAAGAACCGGTCAGATTGGGCTCATAAAGATAGTTCAGGAAAGTGGTATTGGTGCGGGTTTGAGAAGAATCGAGGCTACAAGTGGCATGCGTAGCGCAGAGCTTTTCAGACAAACAGAGGAGACTTTAGAGAAAGCAGCCTCATTGCTAAAGTGTTCAAAGGATGAGATTCCTTACCTAATTGAGAGTTTGACTTCTCGTCTTAGGGAACTCGAGCGTCTTGAGGAAAAAGAGAGGAAAGGCAAAGCAAAGGAAGAGGCTTCACGTATCCTGAAGAAAAAGGGCGCTCTCGAGTCGAAAGCGGATTTTGTTTTTGAACATGTTCGGAGCCGGGACCTTGATTTCTTGAGAGAACTTGCGGATACCCTAATAGAAGCAGGAGCTCAATTGGTTGCTCTTGGCTCAGAAGTTGGCGAAAGGGCGAACCTTGTCGTGAAGATTTCAAGAGACCTTGCGAGAAAAGGATTTGATGCCCGCGAGCTTGCAAGGTCCGGTGGTGAGATTCTTGGCGGCGGAGGCGGGGGTAGAAAAGATATGGCGCAAGCGGGAGGCGGAAGGGTTGATATGGTTGACGAAGCCCTTCAAAGAATCGAGTCAATTGTTAGAGAAGGCAGAAAAGTTTGAAATGAGAATAGCTGGCTTGGATGTTGGTGAGAAGATGATTGGAGTCGCAATAAGCGATGAATCCGGTGCAATAGCACAACCTTTTAAGAGCATCGAAAGAGATTCAGGCGTTTTGGAGTGTCTTCGAGAGTTTTTTCGCGAATACGGAGTCGAAAAAATAATTGTTGGCATGCCTTTTCTTCTGAACGGCACAGAGGGCAGTGAGTCTCGCAAGACAAGGGAATTTGCCCGCGAGGTCGAGCAGGCTTGTGGTCTTTCCGTAGAGTTTCAGGATGAGAGACTTTCAACAAGGGAAGCGGAAGTTGTCCTCAAGAATGCGGCAATAAACAGGGATAAGAAACGAAGAGCAGGTCACAGTATTGCGGCTGCGCTGATTCTTCAAAAATACCTCGAATCGTACAGGCGGTGAGGATGCACGATTATCCAGAATACGAAAGCAGGCTCGCCAAGAGAAGGGCAATTTCAAGGGAGAGAAAACGAAGAAAAATTACTTTTCTTGTTAGTTTTTTTCTCATAATTGTCATTGTGCCATTTTTTTTCTGGCTCGGGTGGCATTACCTCAAACCTGAAGAGAAGAGGCCTCTAAAAACATACAGAGTTGTAGTACCTGAGGGGCTTGATACAAGGCAAACTGCGCGTAAGGTTGCCTCGCAATGTGAAATAACTTATGACGAATTCATGGCAGCAACGAACGATGATTACAGCAAAAAAAGTTTTCTGAAGGGTTCAAATGGGACGCTCGAAGGGTTCTTATTTCCGAAAACTTATGATGTGGATTCAAAAACAACCGCGAAGGGACTAATATTGAGAATGCTTGACCAGTTTGAAACAGAAACATCCCCCCTCGACTGGTCAAAAGCTTCCTCTATGGGAATGAGTAAGTATCAGATTCTCACAATCGCTTCTCTTATTGAGAAAGAGGCAAAGTTTTCTGATGAGAGACCGATCATCTCTTCCGTTGTCTATAACAGAATAAAGAAAAACATGAAACTTCAGATTGACGCGACCGTTCAATACTCTTTAGGTGAGTGGAAACCCTCATTGACTTACGATGACTTGAAGGTAGATTCTCCATATAATACTTACCTTTATTCCGGTCTACCACCCGGTCCAATTTGCAATCCAGGGATAGATTCCATCAGGTCGGCGCTAAACCCAGCGCAAACCGATTACATTTATTATATTGTTACTTCTTCGGAGGGAAGACATAGTTTCACTGCGGACTATCAGCAATTCTTGAATTGGAAGAAAAGCAAAAGTGGTTAGAAAAGGAGAGGTTTTGCTCGAGACTGAAGAGTCAATGCTACTTCAATTGAAAGCTCTCATGCGGATAGCCTCGATTCTTGATTCGGCTGGCGAAAGGGTTCTTGGAAAGGGAGCGGGGGCGATCATGTATCAGGCGGGTAAGGAAGAAGGGCGTGAACAGGGAAGAAAACTTGAACCTGCCTCGAATTTCAATGCCGCTTTGGCTTCGCTTCTTTTAGAAGGAAACACAATCTGCGATTTCGATTATTTTGAGGGCGAGAGTGCTTCACGGACAAAAGAAATCAGCGTAGTTGTTTTCAGGAGATGTCCGCTCAATGCGCTATCTCGCTCCACTGGTTCAAATTTAGGCGGATTTCTCTGTCAGGCATTGCATGGATACCTTGCTGGCTCAATTGAAGAAATGCTTGGGAAAAAGGTTGATTTGAGGACCCTGCACTCAGGGCCTCGTGCATGCAAGATTCGCGTTGAGATGGTGAAATGATGTTTGTTTCAACTGCGGAGTTCACTTCCTGTTGTGGTTGTCTTTCCTCTCTTCTCGAGGTGGGAGAACCTCTTGTTTCGCTCTTGAGTGAGCACAGTGTCTCTTTTTCGGAACTTGTAGATTTTCAAGACATTTCTCCTTCGGATGTCACTATTGTTTGGGGCTGCATTGGAGATGAAGAAGACGAAAGAATTGCCAATGAGGTTTCGAGGATGAGCAAGAAGATCATCGCAGCTGGTTCTTGCGCTGTCTATGGTGGGATATCAGCAAGAATGCAGCAACTACCTTCGAAGGAACGGGTTCCTTCTTCACTCAGTAGATTTGAGCCAGTTGATGCCTACATTCCGGTTGACCTTTACGTTCCGGGTTGCCCTCCACCAGGCCGCATTCTGTTCGAAGCACTCAAAGGAACGCTTGAAGACTATACTCCGATTCATTATGACTATACAGTTTGTTCGGAGTGCAAACGGAAATGCGAGAAAAAGCACACGGGCAGGTGGTTCAAGAGAAACGAGCGGATACCTGTTGAAGGTATTTGTTTTCTCGATCAGGGATTTCTATGTATGGGACCAGTAACTCGTGGAGGATGTCATGCATCCTGTACTTCAAGAGGCGCAGCATGTATTGGGTGCAGGGGGCCATCCGATACTGTTCTTTTGTCTCATCTACATTCCCTTTATTCCGACATGCTTCACTATATTTCAATTTCCACTACTGGCAAGAGGGCGAAGCCGGAAAAGACACTCGAGGAATATATTGACCTACTTTACTTGTTTACACTTCGCGACCCGGTGACGAAAGAAAGACCAAGGGAAAGACTTCCGAGAACAAAGGAAGAAAAGTAAGATGGATGAAACAGAAAGTGGCCGGACCGTAAGAATTTATCCTCTGACGAGAATACCCGGAAGAGCCGATATTCAAATACTTTTCTCACATAATGAAGAAGTAGAGGAAGCCAGATTCAGGGTTCTCAAATCAAGGAAACTTGAGAATATTGTAAGGGGAATGCCATGCTCTTACGCGCCACTAATTCTTTCAAGGTCTTGTGCTTCATGTGGACTGATGCACGCTCTTGCGAGCTCGATTGCGATTGAGCAAGCTTGTGGGGTTCAAGTTCCTCCTGCGGCGAAGGCTTTGCGGGAACTTGTTTCATCACTTTTTTTTGCATCAACGCATATCACTAACATGCTCTACTTCATGCTTCCAGATTACGCGCTCCCGATGTCAGACTCAAAGGTCAGGAACGTGTTTGGAATATACAATGTCGAGCCGGAAATAATTAGCCGAATTGCACGTGTTCAATCCTCCTTTGTCAAGGCGATTTCAAAGGTTGCCGGAAAGTCCATTAACTCTTCCTTCTTCATTCCGGGCGGAGTATCCACCGGCGTGGATGAAAAATTGGTTTCAGATTTATTTCTTCTTGAAGGGTTGAAAGAGGACCTTGGCGAGATTCTGAACTTTTTGAGAACGCTTTTGAAAGGATGTTCAAGCGTTATGGATGCGGGAAGACCTTTGAGAGGCTTCTATTTTGGAGTCACCGATGATGATTACCCTTCTTTTTGCGGTGACTCTTTAACATTTGCCTCATTTTCAGGTGAAGAAAAAATCACCCTCGACAAGAGTCATTTCATTTCAGCAATAAAGAACACTCAGTCCGAATGGACGTGCGCTGAATCTATTTCGGTTGGAGAGTATGCGCCTGCTCTCACCGGTGCTCTGGCAAGAGCGAACCTTGGATTTGATTCGGCCTCTTTTGCGGGTGCTGAATCAAGCAAATGTTTCGAGATTTGGGGTCATCCCTTTTCGCGTGATTCCCTTTCAATTCTTGCGAAAGGTCTTGAAGTTATAAGAGCGTGGGAAAGAGCAATCGAAATAATAAAAAGCGAAAGCATCGTGGGCGAGGAAGTATTTGTTCCCTTCTCTTTTTCGCAGGGAACCGGTTGCTCTATTGTCGAGTCTCCAGCGGGAGTTATCGTTCACGAAGTCGCACTGGATGATGAGGGGTTTATTAGAGATTACCGAATTGCAACTCCGCTTGATTTCAATTACCAGATGTTGAACGAGTGTCTTTCCAATGTGGCAAGAGATGTCGTTTCCGGGATCGACATAGATGATAAAGAGTCCATGAGATTGATGTTGTGTGTTAGGGCATTGAATTCATGTATGGTTTGACAGGCGGAAATGGAAATCTATGAAATAAAGATTCTAAGAGAAAGATGTAAGGATTGCGGAAATTGCCTTGAGCTATGCCCTCAAAGCAAAGCAACCGAGACCCCCCCTGTTTTCCTCGAGGATGATGGAGTTGTGAGAGTAGGAAACCCGGCTTCTTGCATTGGTTGCTTTACGTGTGTGGAATTCTGTCGGGCATCTGCGGTTCGCGTCCTTCCAGCAGAGGGTTTTCCTCTGCTTCCCGATATATTCGTCTCGAGACCGACTTCGAGGATTTTCTAACCGACTGCCGACCTTCACCTTGAATCAATGTGATGAATGGTTGAATTCTTATTCAATCAAAGATATTTCTCGATATAATAAAAGAAGAAAAAAATATTTCTAACTATGAGGAGGTTGTTTTGGCATCAACTCGTGAACAGCAAATGAAAGATTACCTTGAGGAACTGAAGGAAGCAGGCACAGGAATACTTTCTGCTGTACTTGTCAGCTCCGATGCTATGCCAATTGCGTCTGTTGGAGGCGAAGTTCAAGAGGAACTTATGAGCGCAATGGCTTTTTCTCTTTTGCAGGCAGGCGAACGGGTTGCAGCTGATTTGAACTGCGGAAATGTTGAGCAGCTTTATTTGAAGGGGGAGGGATGTGACTTTGTCATCCTCAGGGTAAATGATAATGCTGTTCTTGCCTGTACTGTTGACCATGATGCGAGGATGGGAATCATCCTTCTCGAGGTAAACAGGTGCGGCCAGAAACTTGTCGAAATCATATAGCGTGTCATATTGTCGAGGGTTTTTTGAAGAAAGGAAGAATGTCCTGTGGTAGAATTAAACGACGAGGGGAAAATAATCGGTGTTGTATCCTCTGAAGAAAAGGGAAAAGAGCTGGTTTCTGGTAATTCTGCTTTTGATTCTATGGAAAGCAGCAATAATAATACAGCTGGGGAGAAACATTTGGAGGAACGGGAAACTCTACTTAGGAAGGAACTTGAGGGGCTCATTGAAAAATCCCCTGACATCGATGCCGCTGCGATTGTCAGTATGGATGGTTTTGTTATGGCGTCTATTCTTCCCCCGGAATACGAGGAAGACAGACTCGGCGCAATGACCGCTGCTTTGTTGAGTCTTGGTGAAAGAACAGCACTGGAACTCGGAAGGGGAGAGCTTGCTCAGGTATTTGTTGAGGGAACCAAGGGATATGTTTTTCTTCTTTCTGCCGGAGAGGATGCGGTTCTTGCCGCAATCGTTCGCAGGGGCAGTAAACTCGGGCTCGTTTTGTATGATATCAGGAATGCGGCAACCAAGATCGCATCGATTTTTCAGACTGAATCAGAAATAGAAAATAGTTCTGAGTAGTGTGGTGATATACTTTGCCGCCAGAGAAAGAGCTCAAGGGAAGTCTCAGAGATTTCAGTCTTCCAGATTTGTTTCAGTTGATACATTATGGAAGGAAAAGCGGTACCCTTAATTTAAGATACAATGATTTAAGGGGCTACGTTTGCTTCAGAAATGGCAAAGTTTTTTTTGCCACTCATAACTGGAAGCGACTTCCTCTCGGTAGAAGGCTCATCGAGTCCGAAACAATAACCGAAGACCAACTGGAGGAAGCCTTAGACCTCCAGAAGACAACACGAAGAGGTCAGCGTATTGGGGATATTCTCGTTGAGCTTGGATATTTGAGTCGAGAGTCCCTTGAGGTGTTTGTGGAAGAACAGATACGCGAGGCAGTTTTTCACCTCCTAAGATGGACCGAGGGGGAGTTCGAGTTCGACCCAAAACAGATTTTTCCGGAGGAGGACATTGGACTTTCAATGACTACTGAGGAACTGATAATGGAAGGCAGTCGCCGGCTTGATGAATGGGCAAAAATAGAAAAGAAGGTTCCTTCGCTCGAATCCATGTTTGAGTTGACCGGGATTGCGAAAAAAGATGAAGCCAATGAAAACCTGACCGACGAGGAGCGCCTTGTGCTCAACCATGTTAATGGTGAAAGCACTGTGCGGGATATGATCCAGAAATCCGGTTTAAGTGCACTGGCAACCTGCAAGGCTCTTTACGGGCTTGTGACAGCGGGTCTAATTTCGCTGAAGGGACAGAGGGCGCAAAGGGCGGCTCAAAGTGGTGGTCTGGAAGGTGAAATTGATAGATTCCAGGAGGAAACAAGAAGACCATCACCCGAAATTACCGAAAAGGCCAAAATCAGTTCGGAGACACGGATAGAAGAAAACGAAGAGATCCTTGAGGGGAAATCTGGTGTCGAAGAAATCGTGATAGGTGATGAAGAAATACATGTTGACAGAAGACGAAAAAGGTGGAAGAAAAAGCATGAGAAAGAGCCTGAAGTTGAGGTTGTAGAGGTTGAGGGTGGAGAGGAACCGGAGGAGGCGGAAGTCGGGAGTGAGGAAAAGTCATTGGAGAAAGTCAAGGAAGAAGAAGCTCCAGTAATTGTTCATGACGAGACACTCGTTCCGGAACAGGTAGAAGAGAGTAAACCCTCTTCGGAGCAGAGCCTGGTTGACTACTACAAATCCCTGGCGATAAAAGAGGCATCTGATACTGAAAAGCTTGTTGCATTTCGCGAAACGGAGGAAAAATCAGAGAAAGAAAAGGTGGAAAGTAAACCGACTATTGAAGAGGAAGCCGCTCCCGTCAAGGAGATAGAGATCCCAGAGTTTGAGGAACCAGAGGATGTTCCAATCGAATGGGCAAGTCATCTTTCAAGGTTGAAGGGAACAAGGGGAGTGAAATCAAAGGAAGTTCAAAAACCTATTGAGGTTGAGGCTTTGAAAGAAGAAGCGAAAGAGGAAGTAAACGAGGAGGTAGCTGAATCAAGAACAGAAGAGGCGCAAGAGGTTCCTGAAGCTGTTTCACGTTTCATGACTATAGAGCAGGAAGTGGAGGCACAGGCAACCGAGGAAGAAGGAATTTTCGGAGAGGTCACCGAGCTCGAGGAACCTTCGAAAATCGAGACATCAAAACTGGAGCTGGCGTTAGGTGCCGAGGAAGTTTCGGGAATATCCGAAGAAGTCGAGGAAACAGCCTCAATGACTGCAATTGATGAGATCGAGAGGTTAGTTGAGGGAGTGAAGGAAGGCAGGGGAGAAATTTCGCGCGAGGAACTTCTTACTTATGACCAGCCAACTTATCCTGATATTGGGGTTCGGCATGCTGAACCTATTGGGGAGGAAGAAAAGCCTTCGAAAGAAGTAGAAGTCGAAGAAGAACATGAGCGCATTGGAGGCAAGAAGAAAAAGCGGCTCGGAAAAGTTCTGAAATTTGTAAAGCCTGAGGAGGCTGAATTAGAGGAACATGAGTTAGAGGAACCTCTTATGTTTTCTGATGTCGAGCAGGTTGTCTTGTCTTCCAAGGAAGTGCTGGCATCTGCGCCTGTTCTCGACTTACCAATTATTGCTGAGCCAGAGGCAGGTTCCGAAGAGTCGCTTATTTCCGGAGGGGAGGTTATCGAGGAGGAAGCCATTCCGCTTGTTGAGTCAGAATATGTGGTGGAGCCTTCAAGAGAGGTGATTGAAGAAACTCCTTCTGTTCCAGCCGAGATGATTGTGAGCGAAGAGCCTATGGAGGCTTCTATTCTTGAAGAAGAAGCAATCTCTGTCGAGGAAGTTTCAGAAGAGCAGGTTGAAGTAGCAAGGCCTTCCAGTGAGGTCAGGGTTGAAGAAGCCGAGACTGCCAGCGAGCAGTTTGATCTCGAAATGGAGGGAATGTCAGCGCTGAGAGAGCTATCGAGTGATAAGGCAGTCTTAGGGGGGGCAAAGCCCCTAATAGAGGAAGAAGAGGAAGAGCCTCCGCCGGAACCCGAAGTTTTAGAGAAGCCTATATCCGGACCCATGGAGGAAGAAGAGGAGGAGGAAGAAGAGGAAGAGGGTGTTTTCTCTCTCCAGGTTGGAGGGAGAAGGGGTGCGGGGACAAGCTTGATCGACCTTGAGACACTTGAACTCGAACAGGAACTTCTTGAGATTGCTGGCAGAAACAAAAAAAAGGAAGAAAGAAGACCTGTTCCAAAGGAGGTCAAGGAAGCGGAAGTGAAGAAGAAGGCAAAGAGAGGAGATCAAAACCTTAAGAAGCGGGGGGAAGAGAGTAACAAGGGTTCCATCAAGAAGGCGATTGACGACCTGAAAAAGAAATAGGAGGGTTTGATTTTGAACAACAAGTTCAAAATTCTTGTGACGGGACCATATAACTCGGGGAAGACAACATTCATAGGAACAATAAGCGAAATTCAGGTTGTATCTACCGAAAAAAAATTGAGGAGTGCTCAAGGAACTACAACTGTGGCAATGGACTATGGAAGAATAACGTTGAGTGATGGAGATGTTATTCACCTTTATGGGACACCGGGTCAGGAAAGATTTGATTTCATGTGGAGAATTCTTTCAAGGGGGATTCTCGGTTACGTTGTGCTTGTTGATGGAAGCGATCCGGGGGCTTTCGCTCAAGTCTCAAAAATTATTGATGTTTTTTCTAAGATGACTGATGCCCCGTACGTTTTATGTTTGACCCGTGCCGATCTTAGGGATTGCGTCTCTTCGGAAGAGGCAAGAAGGTTTATTAGGGCTTCCGCTGATGTAGATATCCTCGAATGCAATGCGAAGAGTAGAGAGGATGTGAGGGATGTCATAGTGTCTCTTCTTGAAAGAGTCATTGAGAGTATGGAGGCTAAGTGTTTCGTTCCATAGATACGGTGTCGTATAGAGAGAGCGTCGAGGTGCCGCTCCCGCAAGGCGCGCGACCAACGCGTACTTCTGTTGTACTCGGAGGGAGCGGAACGCTCTTCTGTGGATAGATCGGCGATTGAATGCAACCGTATTTATGGAATGGAGCACTAAGGAAAACAGGATGACTTCACTTCACGCTTGAATTCATAAAGAGGTGGAAGATGAGGATCGATGGAAATACGAGACTTGTTGGTATCATAGGCAATCCTTTAGAGCACACCCTGTCGCCCGTGATACATAATGCAGCTTTCGACTACATGGGATTGAACTGGTGCTATGTCCCGCTTCCAGTTGAACATGATGAGATCGAGAAAGCGCTTGAAGGTATCAAGGTTTTTAGGTTTGCGGGTGTAAATGTGACAATGCCGTTCAAGACCGCGGTTCTTCCTTTTCTTGACGAGGTTGCAATGTTTGCTGAATCCGTCGGTGCGGTGAACACTATATTATTCGATAAGGACAAACTCATAGGTTACAACACGGATGGGCGCGGTTTCTATACTGCTTTGAGCCGCGATTTAGGTTATGATGTAAGGGGAAAGAAGGTCTTGATTCTCGGTGCTGGAGGAGCCGCAAGGAGCGTAACTATTTCACTCGCTGTTGCTGGTTGCTCGAGAATGGTCATTGTGAATCGCTCGAGCGAAAGGGCGAGGAGTCTTAAGGAAATAATAAGAAGAAGTTCTTCTGATGTTGAGGTGCAGTGTCTCACTCCCGAGGAAGACTATGACGTTCTTCTTGCAGATTCGGATTTGATAATAAACGCGACACCTGTTTTTTCTTTCGGGAAGTCTGGGTTGAGAATTCCTGTTGCCATGCTGAACAAAAGTCAGGTTGTGTGTGACCTCAATTATTCATCATACTATTCCCCTCTCCTCGAGGAAGCAGAGGCACGAGGCGCTACCGTCATGGATGGGAAAGGAATGTTGCTTTATCAGGCAGCGACAGCTTTTGAGATATGGACGGGGCTCGAGGCACCCGTTGAAGTAATGAGAGTAGCGCTTCTGAGGGCGCTCGATGAAGCACGTATTTGATGGATCATGAGCATTTAGGCATGGATTTCAGGTGACATGATGGAAAAACCAAGGCAGGAAAGGCTCGGTCAACTCCTTCTGGAAAAGAACCTGATAACTGATGATCAATTGAAGGAGGCATTGTCCGAGCACGAAGATACAGGAAAATCACTTGGAAGGGTTCTTATAGAAAAGGGAATGCTTACCGAAGGCCAACTTACAAGCGTTCTTGCTGAGCAGATTGGAATCAAATATATAGACCTCGATTCGTACCAGATTGACCCGGCTGCGGCTGTCCTGGTAGATGGAAATCTTGCGAGAAGATACTCGGTTATGCCAATCGAGTTCGAAGACGGGAAATTAGTGGTCGCAATGTCCGACCCCACAAACGTTTTCGCACTCGACGATCTTCGGATAATGACCGGGATGGAGATTTTGCCTGTTGTGAGCACGAGGGACGAAATAAATGCGGCTATAGATAGATACATACATACGGATGTTGACCTCGAGGAAGTTCTCGAGGAAGTGCCTCTTCCGGAGGAGGTTGAGGAAGGCGAAACGGAGGAATTGAAGGAGGCAGCTGGGGAAGCTCCGATTGTCAAGTATGTCAATCTGATAATTGATGAGGCTGTGAATGAAAACGCGAGCGATGTTCACATAGAACCCGGGGAGAAGGATGTGCGAATAAGATATCGCGTTGACGGCGTTCTTCATGAGGTTCGAAAGTCACCGAAGAGAATTCACCCAGGGCTTGTATCTCGAATCAAAATTCTTGCGAATATGAATATCGCTGAAAGGAGAGTCCCACAAGATGGTCGCTTTGCGATGACGGTGGGTAGCAAATTCATTGACTTGAGAGTGGCGAGTTTGCCAACTGTTTACGGAGAGAAAATCGTGCTTCGAATCCTTGACAGATCATCAATACTTATGAAACTCGAAGACCTTGGGATGGAGCCCGAGCCGCTGGAGGTATTTAAAAACGCTTTCAGGAGGCCATACGGAACGGTTATTGTTACCGGACCAACAGGGTGTGGAAAAACAACCACTCTTTATGCGGCGCTTGCCGAACTCAACAAGCGCGAGGTGAACGTTATCACTGTTGAAGATCCGGTTGAATATCAGATGGCTGGTTGCAATCAGGTTCAGGTGAACGCGAAAGTCGGGCTCACTTTCGCTGCGAGTTTGAGGTCTATTCTGAGGTGCGACCCCGACATAGTGATGATTGGCGAGGTGCGTGACCCTGAGAGTGCCAAGATGGCAATCGAGTCAGCGCTTACAGGACACATGGTTCTCTGTACGCTGCACACAAATGACGCTCCCGCGGCGATGACAAGAATGACCGAGATGGGCGTTGAACCCTTCCTGATTTCTTCTGCGGTGGATGCCGTGGTCAGCCAGAGGCTTGCAAGGAAGCTGTGCAAGAGGTGCAAGGAAGAGACGACATATGACGCGGAATATCTCGAGAGCGTAGGGTTTCCGGTTGATGAAATGAAAGATGAAAAGGTTGTGCTTTACAGGGCGAAAAAGGGAGGTTGTCCTTTCTGCGCCGGGACCGGTTTCAGGGGAAGAATAGGGGTTTTCGAGGTTCTGCATGTAGATGAGGAAATAGAAAAACTTGTAGTCAGTCTTGCCACCGCGCGTGAAATAGGAAATGAAGCGCGAAAGAGGGGAATGAAGACTCTGAGGCAGGATGGTTTTATAAAGGTCAAGAATGGGATAACTTCCATTGAGGAAATCCTGCGTGTTATCATGTAGAAGGTTTTATTGAGAAGCGGAGGTGAAATGTGGCAAAGCAAGCGCTAAAAATTGATATCAATGAACTCTTGGAGGAGGTCATAAAAAGGGGTGCTTCCGACCTTCACGTTACGGTGGGCGTACCGCCCGTTCTTCGGATAAACGGTGTTCTTCAGAGGATGGACCTTCCCAAACTGACGAGTAACGATACAAGGGAGATGGTATATTCTATTCTTACCGCTCGTCAGAGAGAACAACTCGAGAGCAACCTCGAGTTTGACCTTTCCTACTCGGTTCCTGGTAGCGCTCGCTTTCGCGTCAATGCATTCTTTCAGAGGAACTCTGTCGGAGCGGCATTCAGGATTATTCCCTACCGTATCAAGACCATCGAGGAGTTGAAACTGCCGCTCGTGATAAAAGAGTTTGCTCGCCTCCCAAGGGGGTTTGTGCTTGTTACCGGACCAACCGGTCAGGGGAAATCCACCACTCTTGCGGCGATAATTGACCTCATAAACTCAATCCGTGAAGAGCATATCATAACCATTGAGGACCCCATAGAATTCTTGCATCTTCACAAAAAGTGTATTGTCAACCAGCGGGAGGTCGGCTCTGATACGCACTCGTTCGCAAATGCCTTGAAATATGCCTTGCGTCAGGACCCTGATGTAATTCTCGTTGGTGAGATGAGAGACCTCGAGACGATTTCAACGGCTCTTACTGCCGCCGAGACAGGACACCTTGTCTTTGCGACTCTCCATACACAGGATTCTCCCCAGAGTATTGATCGAATTGTTGATGTTTTCCCAACCTACCAGCAGTCGCAGGTACGGCTGCAGCTCGCGTCAACGATTCAGGCGATTGTTTCCCAGCAACTCGTTCCCACAAAGGACAGACGCTCGAGAATCCCTGCGGTGGAGGTTATGATAGCGACTTCAGCAATCAGAAACATGATAAGGGATGCAAGGGTTCATCAGATATATTCCGCAATGCAGGCAGGCGGACAGCTCAGGATGCAGACAATGGACGCGTCTCTGGCAGCGCTATATCGGGCAGGCCAGATAGTATATGAGACGGGGCTTGCCAGGGCGCACAACAAGGATGATTTCAGAAGATTGGTAGGTAGATAGATAGGAATACTCATAAAATTTTGCTGCGTGGATTTTTTGAAATTTTTGTTACATTTGTAAAGAATTGATGTTATTATTAAGATCAAGGTAAAGAGTTCGATGATTTCGGGAGGTATGAGAGTTGGCAGAGTCTTTTACCTACACTGTAAGAGATAAGGCAGGCAGGGAAGTAACCGGCTCGCTCGAGGCAGAGTCAGCGGAAGTTCTTGCCGCGAAGCTCCGCCAAATGGGATATTTTGTTGTTTCGGTTGAACAGGTTAGAAAATCAATCGCGAAAAAGGAAATACACATCTTCGGCGTAAAGGTGAAAAGCGATGATTTGACCATATTCACCCGCCAGTTTGCCACCATGATAAACGCCGGTCTTCCACTCATAAAGTGCTTGAGCATACTTGCCCAGCAGACGGAATCATCAGCTCTTGCTGATATCATCATGGATTGCCAGAAAGAAGTGGAAGCGGGTCGTTCGTTATCAGAAGCTCTTGCCAAGCATCCGGAGGCATTTACTGACCTTTATGTGAGCATGGTTCGCGCGGGTGAACTTGGTGGTATGCTTGATGATGTTCTCCTGAGAGTTGCAAATCAGCTCGAGCGTGACGCTGAAATCAAACGCAAGATAAAGTCAGCGATGACCTATCCAGTTGCCGTTCTTGGAATTTCCGTTCTGCTACTTACAATTATGATTATTTTTGTTGTCCCGAAATTTTCTTCAATGTTTGAGAACCTCGGCGCGAAACTACCGGGGTTCACACAGATGCTCGTTAATGTAAGCCACTTCGTGGGTGGATATGGAGGCTTGATAATACTTGCCTTCATTATTGGCTTTGTGATTGTCTATCGCAGATTCAAGGCGACCGAGCGGGGGAAGCTCACTTTAGATAGAATCAAACTACACCTTCCAGTTGTTGGAAATCTCTTTCACAAGACAGCAATGTCAAAGTTCTCGAGAACTCTTGGAACTCTGATTTCATCGGGTGTTCCGATACTCGGTGCTCTCGAGATAACGGGAGAAACAACAGGGAATATGGTTATTACCAAGGCGCTGGAGGAAGTGAGGTCTGGTGTCAAGGAAGGCGAAACAATAGCCGCTCCACTTGCTCAGGCTGAAGTCTTCCCGCCGATGGTCACCCAGATGATAGCGATTGGTGAGGAAACAGGAGCGCTTGATGTTATGCTCAGCAAGGTTAGCGATTTCTATGACAGTGAGGTGAACACGGCGGTTGACGGTCTCACATCAATGCTCGAGCCAGTACTCATAGTTTTCCTTGGTGGCACGGTTGGAACCGTTGTTGTTGCTCTATATATGCCGATATTCAGTATTGTCACCAAGATCAAATAGTGTTAAAGTGTTTTCGACTATTTGCCGAATATTAGAAAGAAATAAAGTTAGGATTGAAAGGAGGTGAAAGTCAAATGAAGGTTATTCGCAGTAATAAAGGCTTCACGCTTATTGAACTTATGATTGTAGTTCTTATCATTGCCATCCTGGTTGCGATAGCTGTGCCTGTCTATATAAACACTCAGGAAAACGCAAAGAAGAGAGCCTGTCAGGACAATGTGAGAACGGTGGACGGGCAGATACAGGCGTATCAGGCAAGTGAGCCAAATCAATCATATCCAGCCAATCTTGCCGCTCTTGTCACTGGTAAGTTCCTGAAAAGTACTCCAATGTGCTCGAAGTCGGCGAGTGGAACATACGCTTGGATAACTGGTACTCCCCCTTACATATCCTGCACAGTCCATCCTCCGGTAGATTGATTATTTTTGGTTCAGGCTTGAAGCTGGAGTCCTCAGATTTGAGGGCTCCTTTTTCATATTACTTTAATATCTCAAGCTGTTTTCTCGATTCAGAGGCAAGGCTTCCCGAGGGTTCGATTTCTATTACCGCTTCGAATTCCTTTTTTGCTTCTCTCATACGACCGAGCGGCATATATGATTTTCCAAGAAGATATCTCAAGCGCGCGTTCTTTGAATCAATACTGACGCATTCTTCAAAAACGCGGGCCGCTTCCTCGTATTGCTCCGACATGAGGTAGAGCTCTCCCTTTATTATTCTTGCCTCGACTTCATCGGGATTGAATGCTATGTATTTATCGAGTTCAATGAGGGCGTCTCCGATGTGACCAAGCCTCATATATGCTTCCACCATAGCTGGTGAGGCAAAATCCGAATCTATTCGAGTCGCGCCTTTTAGTTTTCTCAAAGTTTCTCTGTATCGACTTTCCGCATTGAGGCACTCCCCCCAGAGTTCATAGAGACCACTCATGGTTGCGCATCCATAAAGAGTTGGCACATACATTTTGTCTTCGAATTCGCTTTTGATTTCCTCATAAAGCAGTGATGCTCTTTTATATTCTTTTTTCGAATAGTGGTAGTTTGCGAGAAGCGCGCGCGGCATTAGCACTGCTTCTCTTGCGTCACTATCCATGTAGGGGACTCCTTTTCTTATGGAAGTGTTTGCTTTCCTTTCCGGTATCTCCGCGTCCATTGGAACCACTCTCAGGGCGTATCCAAGCCAGTATTCCTTTGCGTCTTTGAATACACAGAGGGAATGTGTCGAATATACGGGTTTCTCCCGGAAGTTCTTGAGCGCGACTTCTGTCAAATTATTCTGTGTTTTTGTTTCCTGAGATGGTTCGAGAGGTTTGGCAAGCAAATCAAGCCCCTCGAACCCGAATGCTCCGATTGATTCAGCGTTTATCACCCTTATATCGGTGCGAATTCCTTCCACGATTTGCATGTAACGGCATGGAAAAAAAACATTGTCACTTTCAGTGAGGACAATTGATTCCGGTTCCGTAATTTCAAGTATTCTTCTTGCCATATCCTCGGCAAAATGGTAATTGCTCTTGTCAACTTTTTCGTAATGTATGATTCCCGCTGGAACAATTGTAAGAAGCGCAACGGCAAAACCAACTGAAAGAGACGCAATTTCAACAATCCGGTCCTGGTTCCTTGACCATGAGCGAAGGACTCTGCCAAAATAAGCAACACCAATACCAATCCAGATTGAAAAGATCAGATAACTTGGATAATAAAAGTGCGCACGGAGAACCGGTTCTATTTGTGTGTATGTCATTACTGGTAGAAGTGAAAGAAGGAAAAGCAGAACTAAGAACAGTGGAATCTTCTTTGACCGCTTCCTGAAAGAAAAAACAACACCAAAAAGTCCAATCCAGGCAACATAGGGAAATTCCGTATTCAAGGTTCCAAAGTACCTCGAGAATCTGCCTGCAAAGTAGGCTGAAGGATATGTGAAAAGTCCGCCTCGCTGGTAATAGAGAGTTATATGTCTGAACCACCTGAGAAGCGTCGAGGGATCTCCGTAGTTATAGCCCGGACCCCTGAATGCGGCTACAGGCTGGTAGATGTATGGAAGCGCTCCAAGAATCATGAAAACAATTATTCTAAGCAAATTCTTAGGAGCGAGAATTGATTTCCAGTCTGTATCAACTATGAAGAAGATGAATGCGGGAAGCAGAAAAACAATGGTTATGTGGTTTGCCAGAGCGAGCCCGTATATGAATGCCATGAGGCAGAGAGTGTTCGTTGCTTTCTTTTCCCCTCCCTCATAAAAAAGCCTTTCCCATCTCAAAGTCAACAATATGAGGAGAGCTATGAAAAAAGCGTTCAGGCTGTACGTTTCAGGTATGACGGATTGATACCAGAAAGTATATGAAAATGAATAGACGAGTGCGGCGACAAGACTACCCACCTTGCTTCTTGTTATTCTCAAAACTATGTGATAAATCAGGCAGGCGGTTAATGCGGCAAATATTCCAGAATATATGCTTGTCCTGAAAGCAAGGGTTCCAAAAGGAAAAATCCATGAAAATATTTTCGCGGTCAATAGAAACAACGGATAACCAGGTCCATGCACATTTCCCATGGTTGCTATTCCCATGAGGAAGTCACCAGAATCAGCGAATGTGACGGTTCTTGCCGCGCAGGTTATATGAGTCAGAAGCACAAGAAAAAAGATAAATATTGATATCAAAAAATCGGGGTTTTTGACCGTTCCTTTTTGGATTGATATTTCTTTTTCCATGGCTAAATTATAGACTTGGTTTTCAGGTTCTTCAAAAAATGGAGGCAGAATGACCTGGTTTTATTATTTTGTTTCATTTTGTTTCGGGCTGATATTTGGAAGTTTTTTCAATGTTTGCATTTATAGGATTCCCAAGAAGGGATCGCTCGGAGAAAGGTCGAGGTGTCCTTTTTGCGGGGAGATAATACGTTGGTATGACAACATTCCGCTGTTGAGTTTCGCATTACTGAGAGCGAAATGCAGGCATTGCCATTCTCCCATTTCAATACAATATCCGATTGTCGAAGCTCTCACCGGTTCCTTGTTCGTTCTTGCTTACTGGTGGAGCACCGAATTTGTTCCTAAGGAATTGCACATAGAACAACAAGTTATTATCCCTGAACTCTTTCTCGGCCTTATTCTTGTCTCGATTCTCATTATCATCTCTGTGATTGATATTCAAAAGATGATTATCCCAAACATTGTAATCGGTCCGGGGATAGCCTTATCCTTTCTTTTGGTTGTCGCGTTTAGCCTTTCGAGGAGCCAACCAGGGCGTATCTCCCTTTCTCTTCTTTCAGGCACGATAGGGAGTGGATTCCTTCTAATTGTGGGGTTGCTTTACGGATATCTCTTCACGGAGAAATCCCCGCCTTCGGTGGAGGGGGATAAGGGAGAATCCGGGGAAGAAGAAATCAATGACGAAGGTGAAGGGATAAGAACGGGAGTGGGATTTGGTGATATCAAACTTGTTTTCTTCACCGGTCTCGTTCTTGGGTATTTTCACTGGTATTTGATCCTTGTTCAGTTGTTTTTTGGTTTCCTTATTGGCTCACTGGTATCTATTGCACTTATGTTGATTTTCCATATTGGCAGAAAAGAACATGTTCCGTTTGGTCCATTTCTTGCTGCGGGTGCGGTAATCTCACTTGTATTCGGTAGCAATCTTGTGGAGTTTTACCTGAAGATGTTTAGGTAAGATTCATACTGGACCCTAAACTCTGAAGACAGAATCATATATAGAAAACTTTCGGCTCGTTCCTTTGAAACGTTTTACAAACCGATAAAATTTTATTAAACTGATAATAACTGCTATAGTTTGTTGAAAAAGTTGACGAATTAAAGTATTGACAACTTAGGTTGAAATGATACATAATTTTAGTCTCAAGTTGAGATAGATTGAAACAGTCTCAACCAGAGAATAAGATTTAAGCTCTTCGCCTTTACGATGGAAGTGAGCAAAATTGAGCAAAAAGTTACTTACAGTTAATGAAGTGGCTCAGATACTTCGCGTTTCGAATATGACCGTATATCGCCTTGTTAAAAGCAAACAGATTCCAGCCATTAAGGTTGGAAAGAATTATCGCATAAAAGAAAGCGATGTGGATGACTACTTGAAAAGGGGCTCATGATAGGTCAAGACAGGATGTTTTAGGTGATGTGATTGGCAAGGACAGGAACTTCTATAGGAGTGGACATAAGCACCGGGTCGGTTAAGGTTGCCGAGGTGAATATAACGAGGGCAGAGCCGGTTCTGAACAAGTTGGGCATAATAATGCTTCCCGAAGGCGTAGTAAGGGATGGAGAGATCGAAGACCCGGCAAGTATTGCAGGTTACCTGAAGGAACTCTGGAAGACAAATCGATTCTCAAGACGGAAGGTCATTTTGGGTGTTTCAAATCAGAAAGTCATAGTAAGGTCAATGGACCTTCCATACATGGCTGAAGAGGAACTCGATAGTGCTGTTAGATATCAGGTGCAGGAGTTCATACCGATACCAATAGAAGATGCGATCATCGACTTTGAGGTCGTTGACGAATTCATGACCGGTGAGGAAGAAAGGATGCAGACAGTTCTCTTGGCGGCAGCTCACCGCGAAATGATTCAGAACTTTGTTGATGCTCTGCTTGGCGCCGGTCTTAATCCTGTGGCAGTTGAACTAAAAGCATTCGCGATGACTCGTTCCCTTCTAAAAAGAGAGTATCAGTTTCTCGAGGAGGAGGGCGAGGCGCCTGGAAGCGTTTGCCTCATAAACATTGGATCTGGAATATCCAATATTTGTGTTGTCAAGGAACAAACTCCCAGGTTCGTCAGGATGCTTATGAGGGGTGGCGATTACTTCACAAAATTGCTTTCAGACAAGTTGAAGCTATCGCCTGTTGATGCCGAGGAGATAAAGCAAGGAAGAAGCACTGATAAGGAAGCGAATGCCCTTCTCCAGCGCGAAATCCAGGCATTCGTTGGGGAGATTCGCAGGTCGTTGGAATTCTACATTTCCCAGACTCAGGAGAGAGATTTGAAGAAGGTCATAATTTCTGGTAGCGGCTCGAGAATAATCAATCTGCCGCTCGAGTTGAACAGGGCTTTGAGGCTTCCGATAGAGATAGGTCATCCACTTCAGAATGTTCAACTTGGAAAACTTCCCTACACTCCCGAGGAACTTGCTGAAATGGAAGCTTCTATTGCCGTATGTGTGGGACTTGCTTTGAGGGACTTGGAGGAATGAATTGACAAGGATAAACCTCCTGCCACCGGAAAGGGTAAAGGAAAAAAGGCGGGTAGCCCCGGCGAGATCATACGTCTGGCTTTTGATAGTGCTTCCACTCATTGCTATTGTAATTGTTGTTTTTTGGTTCATGAGTATGAATGGAAAGATTTCTGAGAAAACAAAGTTGAGGGATGAAGCAAATCAGGAGCTTTCCGAATGGCAGGCAAAGGTCAGCAGTTACAAGAAATACGAGGAAATGGAAACCGGAATCAAGACCAAAACTACGAACGCATTGGGTGCTCTTAAGGGAAGGGTTTACTGGGCGAGAATCCTAAACGAAGTTGCGATAATGTGTCCTACGGATATATGGCTTACATCACTTACTGGGACATCCCAGCAGGGGCAATCTGGGACGGTTCAGTTCGCGGGTTATGCCCTTCAATGTTCGAGCAGAATAGTTCCTGGTAGGTCATATCCTTATCTTCCCGACTACAGACCCATTGCAAGCTGGCTTGAGAGGATGGCACAAATAGCGGAGTTCCAGAAGATATGGTTATCTAATGCTGCTCCGACTCAGGTGGGGGTAAATCCAGCAGTGGTAGCCACAACAACAGAAACCACGACAACTCAAACGACAGGGTACTGGGTCATCAGTTTCGGTTCTACTGCGACTCTCAACATGAATACCGCTATTGTTGGTCCACAATCAAGCTCACCTTCCTCACCCGCTCCCGCCACGCCTCCAACGGGGGGTGGTGCAGAGTGATGAAGAGACCGGCAGTCGCGCTCCTCATAGGAATTTTCCTGTTTGTCGTTGTTCTTGGGGCGGGCTATTTTCTGCTTGTTGGTCCAAAAAACAAGGATATCGATAAGCTTGCAAAGGAAATAGAGGATATTGACACAAAGGTAAATGAAGAAAAAAGCAAGTACTCAAAACTTATTGACATAAAGAATCGCCTTCCTGAGTATGAAGCAAAGCTCGCTGCTGTTGAAGCAATGATACCGGCCGAGCCTGAGCTTCCTTCACTTATAAGGAACATACAGGCGGCAGCTGACCCTGGAACCGGCGCGGGGATTCCATGGGTTTCTTTTACGCCCGGTGAAGTCGCTGCTGGACAGGCGGCAGCCGGACAACCTGCAGCTGGACAGAAGACAGGAGCAGGGTTCTCTTCATACAGTCTTTCGATATCATGCGCTGGATGCTATTCGCAGGTAGTTGATTTCATTTACCGGCTTGAACGTATGCAAAGGGCAATTGTTATCGACGGTGTTACTCTCACACCAACAAGCGCGATTTTCAACACGAGCTACAGTCAGAATCTTGGACTTGTTAGTTGCCAGTTGACCGCAAAAACGTTTACATTTGCTGCGCCTGCTGGGGGGGCTGCGACAACCGCTCCAGCGGCTACGCCGGAGACTAAAAAGTAATATCGGATGGTGAGAGATGCCTGAGAGTATCAAGAAAATGAAGCCAAAAAAAAGTGATTCAATGTCAAAAAGAAAGAAGAACATAATTCTTGTTTCTTCGGTTTTGATTGCTGTTCTCGCACTCGGTCTTCTATTTATTGGCTCAGGGGGAGAGAAAAACAGGGGCAATATTACTGCTCAGACAAGTGCCCCCCAGACTTCCGGAGCCCAGACGCCTGCTACAACTCAGGAAACCAATGTGGAAGATATAATAGTTCCTCCGCTTTCGATATACAGGCGAAGGAATCCATTCAAACCGCTTGTGAATATGGAAGCCCCCGAGGCCGCCGCTACAACTCCTACAGGTACGGGCGGAGTTGTTGTTATTCCTCCGGAGATTGAGGCGGGTCTTTCAAATCCAGTTGTATCGCGCGCCATTACTCTCGGGGGCATAACAAGGGAAAAGGGAAAAACATACGCGAGCATTCGTGTAAGTGATTCGGTTTTCGATAAAGTCGGAGTCGGCGATGTATTTGCGGATAATTATAAATTGATTTCTCTTGGCAATGATGGGACTGCGACCATTTTGTATGGTGATGAGCGGTTTACGATTTCTGTTGGTCAGTCAGTCTATTGGTAATTGGTAATTGGGGTCAGACCTTCATTTTTGGTGTTTTTCCATCTAATCGGCGCGTTTTGCTATAGCGTTAGTGTTATCTCGAAGATTTTTTTGAGAAGACCTTGAATGTTCAAGGGAGTTGGGCGGCACCATTTGCGGGTGCCGCAACTTTTTGTTGAATTTCTGTTTGAGGAGATAAGATGAGACTGAGATTTCTTTCCGCTGGAGAGTCCCATGGTCAGAGAATCTGCGTGATTGTGGAAGGATTGCCTGCCGGCCTTGCGGTTAATCCGGATGAGATAAATCGCGAGCTTTCAAGAAGACAGGGTGGATACGGCAGGGGCGGAAGAATGGAGATAGAAAAAGACAGAGCGTTGATTGTTTCTGGTGTGAGGTACGGGGTTACCACCGGGGCTCCGGTCTCTGTTGAAATAGAAAATCTTGATTACAAGAACTGGGCTGATGTAATGGCAGTCGAGGAGCCCCGAGAGAAAGCAAAGCCGGTTACCAGACCAAGACCGGGTCACGTAGACCTCGCTGGAATGCTCAAAACCGCATCCATGGACGCAAGAGATGTTATGGAACGAGCGAGCGCAAGGGAAACCGCCTCAAGGGTCGCTGCCGGTTCGATTGCCAAACTTCTGCTTTCTGAAATTGGCGTTCGTGTCATGGGGATGGTTGTTCAGATAGGAAGCGTGAAGGTAAGCGGTGGAGAAGCAGAACTCCATTCGTTTGAGAGGGCGTTTTCCGACCCGCTTCTTTGTTGCGATCCAGCAGTTTCAAAGAACATGATGGAAGAGATAGATAGCGCCAGGGAAGATGGCGATACGCTCGGTGGCGTCTTCGAGGTTGCCGCGTTCGGAGTCGTCCCAGGTCTTGGCTCGCATACACAATGGGATAGAAGGCTTGACGGAAAACTTGCTTGTGCGCTTATGTCGATACCTGGAATAAAGGGAGTTGAGATAGGAGGTGGGTTTTCACTTTCCGCTTCAAAAGGCTCATCCGTTCACGATGAGATTATACTCCGCGAAGATGAATGTATCGGGCGCAGGACAAATCGCGCTGGTGGAATAGAGGCGGGAATAACGAATGGGGAAACCATTTTGGTTCGTGCCGCAATGAAGCCCATACCAACACTTCAAAAGCCGCTAAAAACGGTTGACCTTGCTACCATGAAAGAGGCATCTGCCTCGGTCGAAAGGTCTGATATTTGTGCGGTTCCATCAGCCTGTGTTATTGGCGAAGCGGTTGTCGCGCTGACTCTTGCTGATGCCGCACTTGAAAAGTTCGGTGGAGATTCATTGAAGGAATTCAAGCGAAACTATGAGGGGTATGTCGAACAGATATCGCGTTTCTGGAAAATCGAAAGGTGACCCCCGTGAAAACAAACATAGTTCTCTGTGGATTCATGGCATCCGGCAAGACGACCGTTGGAAGGATTCTTTCGCAGTTGACTGGAAAAGGATTCGTTGATACCGATTCGATAATCGAAGAAAGAATGGGAATGAACATAAGGCAAATATTCTCCGAATTGGGGGAGAGATATTTCCGCGGTCTCGAGCGCGACATTGTTATCGAGGCATCGGGCAGGAAAAACATTGTGATTGCCCTCGGGGGCGGGGCAGTTCTTGACCCCGAAAATGTGAAGGACATTAGAAAAGAGGGCATTGTCTATCTTCTCAAGGTAAGTCCAGAGGAAGCTGTGAGAAGGTCAAAGGAAAGCCTCGAGGAGAGACCTCTGATGGGCGACCAGGCGGAGGATGCCGAAATTCTCATGCGCGCAAGGGAGGATGCGTACCTGAGGGCTGCCGATGTTGTGATAGAAACAGACGACCGAAAACCAGAAGAACTCGCGAAACAGATTGCAAATGATTTCAAGGATAAGACACAAACAAATTCTTCCCTGCAAAACCCGGGATTATGATTGAAACTAACCCCAAAAAGGAAAGGCAATTCAAGTGGAACGCGCTTCTGTTACTGTTAGATTAAAAAGAGGACCATCGAGGATATTCATTGGAAGAGGCATCCTCGGGCAAGCGGGTAAACTTGCAGGGGGAAATAAGGGGAAGAAGGCATTTGTAATAACGGATTCAAACATTGAACCACTATACCTCGACGAACTCCTCGATGGATTAGGCTCTTGTGGCATCTCGACATCCGTAAAGATTATCAAGCCGGGGGAGCAATCAAAGGACCTTTCGGTTGCAGAAGAAATTCTTTCTCTCATGATAGGAGAAAATCTCTCGAGGGACGACATGGTGGTTGCCTTGGGAGGCGGAGTTGTTGGAGACCTTTCAGGGTTTGTCGCCTCAATATACAAAAGGGGAATTTCTCTTCTTGCTGTTCCAACCACGCTCATTGCTCAGGTAGATTCTTCCATCGGGGGGAAAACCGCGGTGAATCTCAAAGAGGGCAAAAACATGGTTGGAACTTTTCACCAACCCCTTTGCGTGATTTGTGATGTCAAAACTATTTTGACTCTTCCCGAAAGAGAATTCCGTTCGGGGATTGCCGAGGTTGTGAAATACTATTTTTTGAGCAAAAGTTTTCCCGACTTGAGGGGAATTGGAAAGGAATTACTTTCGAGAAAAGAGGATGCGCTTCTTGATATTGTTCACGCGTCTGCTTCTCTAAAGGCAAGAGTTGTCTCAAAGGATGAGTTTGACAGGAAGGGGTTGCGAGTTTTTCTAAATTATGGGCATACCCTCGGTCATGCTCTCGAGGCTGCTTGCGGCTACGGTGATGAATACACCCATGGCGAGGCTATATCTATCGGGATGGTTTTTGCGGCAATGCTTTCCGAAGAGCACCGAATCGCACAAAAAGGACTTGTGGATGAACACAGGGATATGATTTCTCCCTTTGGTCTTCCGGTGAATCCTCATGAACCCTTCCCTTCATTTGAGGAGTTATTATCATTCATGGAAAGGGACAAGAAGAACAAGGATGAGATAGACATGGTTCTTTTGAGGAAGCGCGCAAGACCGTTACTTTCAAATGGAATCGAGGCTGAAAAACTGAAACTCGCATACGAACGTTTGTTGATGTAGAAAAGGGATCAGGCAGAGGAGGCTTTTTTGGAGAGGATACTCATCATAAATGGTCCGAATCTGAATCTCTTGGGAGAGAGAGACCGAAAAGCCTACGGTCAAAAGACGCTCGAGGAGATAAATACTTTAATCAAAGGAGTGGCGGACGAACTTTCCGTGGAGGTGGAGTTTTTTCAGTCGAATCATGAGGGAGACCTTATTGACAAGATTCACGAGGAGAGAAAAAAAGCGGATGGAATAATAATCAATCCAGGCGCGCTAACGCACTACAGTTTCGCTCTTCATGACGCGCTCGAAGCGGTTGGCTTGCCGACGGTCGAGGTGCACATAAGTGATATAGACAAAAGGGAAGAGTGGCGCAGGCATTCGGTCATAACGCCGGTCGCCTGGAAGGTAATCAAAGGAAAAGGATTCGAAGGATACCTTGTTGCTTTGCGCGAACTGGTAAATCATATTCGCGCGCAGTAGGCTTGCTGCCCCGTTCCATAAATACGGTTGCATTCTATCGCCGATCCATCCACAAAAGAGCGTTCCGTTCCCTCCGAGTACAACAGAAGTACGCGTCGGTCGTGCGCCTTGCGAAAGCGGCGCCTCGACGCTCTTGGTACGATACCGTATCTATGGAACGGAACACTTGAGTTTAGGAATCAATTTCCATTATCGAAGACGGTGGAATAATTCTTATAGACGATGATGCTAACACGCGTCATTTTGTCTTGAAGTTTACGGGAATCGGGGTTTAGCTTTACGGTAAAACCCTCATTCATGTTTGAAAGTTTTGCGTCTTCGATCAATGCCCCTCTTGATGCTTTCTCCGCCATTGCCCCGGCAGTCTCGCCTTTAGTAATCCCGACCATGAGAGTCATCGTTCCCTTACTTGCGGAAGATTCAACGCCAATGCTATTTCTTGTTATGCTCCATGAATCGGGATAGAGTTCCGAGTTGAGAAGGCAGGCGAAGAAAACCTTCTCTTCTCCTCCTGCAAGCAGGAATGGTTTCGCTACATTGAAGGGCGAAGAAATGGTTTCGGAAGCCCTTGGCATTGGAATTTTGCCTTCAGGAATGATTACTTCTCCTGATGGAGAAATTTCCAACTTCAGGAAGTCTTGTTTGAACGCCATGCCATTGCTTTCCTGCTCTCCTTCGCATTTCACATATACGAAGGGCTCTCCACGTGCAAGAATAATGGTGTATCTCCACCTTTGACCGGAGGAGTCGAAGACAACCTGGCATGCCACCTGGTCATTGCCGGAGAAGATAATTTTTGGCCCATCAAATATCTTTGAGTTTTCTAAGGGGCTCAAAAGTGGACCTGCCTCCCCTCCGTCGGATAGACTGGTGATTTTTGAAAGGATTTGCCCGGGAATTTTGCCAATGCGCACACTTATAATCCCATTTGAAAGTTCAATTACATTTTTTGAAGTGTTGAACTCGGGTGGAGCGCCCGCAGCCTCGCTTAAGGTTTCAAGTCCTCCCAAGGTGAGGACATCTCCAAGGTCATGAAAAACACCGTTTTGCAAAACGGAAAGAGAAATTCTCGAAGTTACCCTTGCGAATTTCTTCTCGACTTCAAATCTACACATTCCGCTGCTATCGGTTTTGAGGTAAGCATCCCCGAGCATCCCGTTGATTGTTGAAGTGCCGGTTCTGTCAGAAATCCTGACCTGCGCATTCTCAACGGGCATTCCATCTTTTCGCCTGAGTTGCAGTTCAAAATCCTGCGGTGTGTTGAGTGGCAAAACTTCCAGGGATGGTTCGATAGTGGCTTCATACTGAGGAGAGAATGCGGAAGAGACGGGTGCAATTGGGGCAATTTGCTTTCTACCATCGAGCTCCACGACAACATCGAGGTTTCTCAATAGTTCTTTTGGATCAGTGTTTCTCGCGTCAATGTCAAACTCGAATACCCCATTCCTGTCTGCCATTCCCTCAATCGCTGTCTTTCCGCAGAGAGCCTTTGTTCCTCCTTTGGAATCAACAACTTCTATTCTTGCCCCGCTCGCGCGTTTCAAAAGAATTTCCGGCTCGCTCGAGGCAAGAGTTCTTTCGATGTTGCTTTGCTTCGTCTTCAGGTTCTTTATCTCGCCTGTTAATTCAAAACCTCCCGCGAAATCTCTTTTGCCCATGATTTCACTGGCGGATTTCAGTTTGCTGTTGTAGTCAATACTTGCAAGCTCAATGTTTTCATGCTCAGCCTCTTTGGATTCAATGAGTTTTTGAACCTCTGAAAGCCTGACGTTTGCAAGTTCGAGATATTTTTTTGCCTTATTCTTCTGATTGAACGTAAAGGCAAGGGACACATTTTCTCCTGCCTTCTTGAATGTATATAAAGGGTCTCCAGGTTTCGTGTTTCGCGCAGCAACTGTAAGTCCCCCGAAAATCGCGAAAAGAAGAACAAGTGAAATACCCGCACTGACCGCTATTTTGAAGGGCAAACTTCTCTTGAGCGCTCGATGCTCTTCTCCTGCGCGCCTCTCAGTAGCCGGTATGAAAATGGAAGGAAAAAGTGAAGCAAAAAATATCTTTACCTTGAATGCCAACCCCGCTTTTGCTTTTGGGATAGCCTTCAATCTTTGGACTATCGCGAGCAAATCCTCGTATTGTTTCATATTACTTTTACTATTCAGGTTTCTTTTGTTTCTCATGATTCAGGTCTTCTTGTTTTCCTTCCTCGAGACCGGAAGCTTTTTCTGATTCACCAAGTTTTTCTCTTAAGTTCTTTATTCCCTTGAACTGAAGCGCTCTTACTGTCACCTCTTTCTTACCCAGGATATATGCAGTTTCCGCGACGCTTCTATCCTCAATAAACCTCAATATCAGAACCTCTGCTTGTGCCTTTGGCAATTCAGTCACATTTCCATATAGAGTTTTCAAATCATCTTTCTTCTGAATGTCCTCTTCAATCCTGTTTTCAACCGGTATATCCGCTACTTCATCAATGTCCAAAGATCCCTTTTGTTTCCTGAAATTGTCGACCACCTCGTTATGCGCAATCTTGAAGAGCCATGCTTTTACAGAATATCCCCTCTCCTCATAGGACTCCACGGTTCTCAGCCCATGCATGAAGACCTGCATCGTAAGGTCTTCCGCGTCGCTTCTGTTTCCGGTTCTTCTGTATATGTAGTCATAAATTTCCTCATAACACAGCTTGAAGAGCCTCCCATACGCTCTCCTGTCACCTTTTCTCGCCATTTCTACGAGACTTCTTAGCAAGTCTTCCTGGCTTTTCGCCATTACCTTCTATCCTTTGAAACGAATGACAGCTTATTTTGTTAACTCTTACATTTCGAGGTCGGCATAACCTTTGGGCCCTGTCATATTATAATGCGCCTGGCAATTCTTGAGCTTCGGGGCTGCTATAAATCAGATTGGAACATTTTTTATCTAACCGCAAATGTGTCATTGCAAGACCTGACCCCATGTTGTAAGGTAAGGGTGTGATGGAAAAAATTTCGATTTCTGGTTTCTCCACATTCGAGATGTTTTTTCTCGTTTTCGTGCTGTGCGTTTTCTTTCTCGGGGTTGTTCTCGTTCCCGCCCGCCTGCCAGAGGGGAATTTCAGGAAAAGTTCAGAACTTGAAAATCAAGCAAGGGTCCTGGTTGGGAAAATTGAAAAAATCCTCGAAGGGGCTTTAAGAGTTGAACTGAAAGAGGGCGGCAGCTCTGATTGTATTGTTGTATTTCAGAATCTCGATGGTGATGCAGGTACAGGTGGCTTCAGAGCAGATGAGGAAAGGGGATTAGAGCGGGTTGTCATTCGAAGGGAAAGTCATAATAGCCGGAAACTCGGGGCATTAGTCTATTCAAAGCCAGGCATTTTGAAGGGGAGGGTTACTTTGACCGAATTCCTCGATGTCAAAAAGGGATTACCTTTTGAATTGAGGTATAAATTCATGAATCGAAAAGCGAACCTGAAAGAAATTTCGGTTCGTGTAAGATTGAGGAAAGGGGAAAGTGCATTTGCGTTTGAAAAAATTGTTAGATTGAAGAGAAATCCCGGGGTATTTTTCTTTTGAAGATATGGATTCTCGAATGTAAACCTTGTGCATGAAAAAGCGTTATAATAAATAAAGGAAGCTGGTAAAAAGGGAAGGAAGGCATGAACAAGAAGGATAATTTGAGATGTCTCAATCAAGATAGCTTTACCATAGCAGAACTCCTTATTGTTATTGGTTTGATAGGGATTTTGCTCACTGTTACGGTTATTTCTTATGCGGTTTCGAACAGGTCAACAGACCAGAGGGCTGGCGTAGAGATGCTCAAAGAAGAGATAAGAAGAGTGTATTCTCTTGCTAATTCTGCGGTTAAGACAAACGGACAGAGAGACAGGTATAGAATTGAGTTCCGTCGCCTCGGTGAGGGTAGTGACCCAAAAAACTGCTACAGGGTTCTAAAACTTACGTGGAATGGCTCGTCATGGGTTCCAGGTGTTGTTCCGGCAATGAGACAGACCTCGGTAAAGATTGTTGACGAGGCAAACGGATGGGTGAGGCCATTTTCCTCTGGTGAGCCGTACATAAATGCATATACCGGCATGTCCACGCTTTCTGGATACAATGGGGTAACTTTTGTTTCAAAGGGCTCAATAGTTGAGACAGACACCGCTGGCGAAAAAACGGTTATCGTGAGGGTTCCCCCAAATAGCGACATCACCATAAGAATTTCACAGTACGGATCAGTTTCAGAATAGCTCTTATCTTTGATATTTGCCGGTTACCCAGTCAAAATCGTTCTGCCAGTTTCTCCCAGGGGTACTAAATCCAGGGCTATCGGGATGAGGATTCCCACTTTTTTCCATGTCCCTTATGCCAAACACATAAAAACATCCTCTTGAGGAATCAGCACCATAAGAGCCAGCCCCGTACCTGTAATAGTGCATGTTCCCGCTTGCATGATAAAGCCTCCCGGTAGGGTCCTTGAACATTTTTGAGATGAATCCCTCATCCTTAAGCGGTTTGATAAATATACCGTCTGCATCACCATCCCAGCCACCCCAGTCATTATCGGTGTTTGCAGGGTAATTACCTTTGGCGTCCTTGTATCTTTCGAGAGCCTCGGGAATTGCTTTAGCGTATGAAAGTCGGGTGGCATCCGCGGTGTCTTTCGTGTTTGCAATATAAACGGGAACCGCAATTCCCACAAGAACTCCAATAATGCCGATCACCATCATCAGTTCGACTATCGTAAATCCTTTGTTTTTCGCACCAAGTACACTCCTCAATTTAGACCTCCAATTTGTTATTATACAATATATAAAACGATAAATCTCCTCTTTCGTTTATATGGGGTCGCCCACTAAATTGAAGGGTCGCCGATGAGAGTCATGCCGAGAACGACTCTCCTTTGGTCTGAATTTTTCATGAGGGAGGAGTTCCTGACAGTGTATTCGTCAATAGCCCGCGCAAGCGCGTCTCCAAATGTCATTTTCTTGTTGATGAAATTCTCGAGAACGTCCTCTCCAATCTCAAAGTGCAGCCCTCCGGTTTTTTCAAGCGCGGCTTTGTAGTCATCCCTTGTGAAAGAGAAGAAATCCCTTGACATTCCGCAGGCAGAAATTGCACCACCCTCTTGCATCACGAGCGCTTCTGTAATCGAATAGTCCGGTTCATAATCGAAAGCCGAAATAACGCACCCGAAACCGAGGAAGAAAAAGGGCGTTTTGTTCCTGAGGTTTTTAACCTTCTCCGAATCAAGAACCGCCTCAGAAAGTTCTTTTTCATACCATTTTGAATATCTTATATCCCGGCAGGCTTCAAGGACATTTTTCTCATCTTGGGGCGAGATTCCCCGCGATTGGAGGCTTTTCAGCCTCTTTATTGAATTTACCACCAGACCGAATGGAAAACCGTGGGTTATTCCTACAACGACAGAGTAATTCCCGCTGTTGATTTCTCTTATTACCTCGGAAGGAGTTATTTTCCCCTCACGTAGTATTTTCCCTTCCCATCCTTGAAAGATAGACCTGAGGCGCTTTGAGAAATCATACCCTTTCAAGATTTGTCCCATGTCCTTCAGGGCTTCTATCAAAAGGTATCTTTCTTCCCCGGGTTTTCTGTAATCCATGATTTTTTCAATAACCGGTTTCAGGTCACGGGCAGATTTTGCTGGGATCCTTCCAACTGAAATATCATGGGAATATCCACCTTCAAGCAGGTTGCCGGTGATTTCCCCGTATATGCCGTTTCTATTTATATCCCAGTTGTCAGAAAGATTCGCGAAATAAAGGTCAGATGGCACGTAGTATCTTTCATACTCGAGCGGGTTTCCTCTTCTGGCTTTTTCTCTTTCCCGTTCCCTTCCCGGAACCACTCCCTCGAATGGGCAGTAAACATATCTAACCGGAACCAATTTCTCATCGCCGAGTAGAAGAAGGTATTTTATCTTTTTTCGCCTGTGATATTCGCGCACGAGTTCTCTCATTTTTTCTGGTAGGTCTTTCCCCTCAAAGTTCTTCTCTATGTGCGATGTTGTTACAACGGCTGCTGGAATACCATTCTTCGTCTTGAACCTTGCGAGTTTTTGAGCGTCCTCGAAAAACTCTTTATGAGTGATAATCAGGAGGTCTATTTTCTTGCCCTGCTCTTTGGGATATATTTCCACCTGATTTGCGCAACCAGCAGAAAACACGCAAATTACCATTAAGGTAGATATTAGAGTAAGCGCAAACCTTAAATATTTCACGATGACCTTTCTTGACTTACATTTGAAATGTTAACATTCTGCTGGGACATTTATTTTTCAACTTTCTTCTGTTTTCCTCCGAATACTCGAACAAAGGCAAATAAAGGCAAAAAAGAGTATAATTCAAAAGAGAAACACCAAAAATGAAGGTCTGACCCCCGCGTAAACGATGAAGGGTGTTTTTCGTTATAAATATTGGAGTTCTGGTAAAATAATATCGTGAATATATGCTTTCCCTTGGGGAAAGGAGGAAAGGTGAATAAGCGGGTGAATAAGCGGGTAAGGGCAGTTTTTCTTTCGCAGCAAGGTTTTTCGCTTGCAGAGGTTCTGGTGGCTTTTGTTCTGTTTACCACATCCGTCTTGGGCATATCAGTGATGCTTACAAGTGGTGGCGCGAATGTCATGCGTGGCGCGATGGAAAGCAAAGCGTCCGAACTTGCCGCGAAGAAAATTGAGGAAGTAAAGTCGCTTCGATATTATGCTCCATATTCAAGTGAAGACAATGACATTGATGACTACTATTACAATGCGTCCTACTCAAATGCGGAGCAGTTCGACCACCCGGTTGCAATTGAGGACTATGGAACAATTTCTGGTTACGAGGACTACAAAAGAACAACAGCGGTTCAATACCAGTATGTAAGTGGCGGGGCTCTTACTCCCGCGGTGATGGATCCTTTGTGGAAACCAAAGAATGCTACCACTCCATACTTCGACAGACCAAAAGGTGGTCCAGCCGGTGGACCCTATGATTATCTGCACGTTATCGTAATTCAGGTCAAGGTTTATTATCACCATGAAACTGCCCCTTCGGGTTCGGAGTTATGCTACACGGCACAGGGAATTTCAGGAGACATACTTGTAACTGGCGGAACGAATCAGCCTTTGCTTGTAATAAACTCGATTAGCCCCGTGACGGGTGCTCTCGGGGATACAAACATGCAGATGAAAATATATGTGACCTCAGCAGGGATGAATGACACATCTCAACTCGAGGTATATCTGTGGTATCCGGGGCTTGCTGATTATTCAGCAAAATCAAGCCCTGCTCCGCAGTCAAATGCGGCTGGAACTGAGATAACCTGCTATTTTGACCTTTCTTCAGCGAGCGTAAGACCGGGATATTACAATATTGCGGTTTACTGGAAGGACAGAGGCGTAAAGGCAAAGTACAGGGATAATGTATTCACGGTCATACAGCCTCCACCAGTAATAACGGGAATCTCAAATTTCAACTGGGGCTACAGGGGTCAGAATTCTCGGCAGGTAACCATTACCGGAAACTATCTTAAGAATCCGGACTCGGTGAAACTCAAAGGTCCTAACCCTGGCGATACATATTCAATTAACGGTGGGATTGTTTCCTCTACAATTAATCAGATTGTCGTGAAATTCGATCTTACCGGCGATTCAACAACAAGACCGCCAAACTCAAAGTGGAATGTTGAGGTAACAACGGGTGGAGGAACTGATACTTCTTCAAGCGATTCTGAAAGGGTCTGGATGAACCCTCCGCCAAACATAACCGCTGTTACTGGAAGCAGCCCGCCAAACTACTATAACTGGGCGTACAGGTCACTGACAACGAGAAAGGTTAGAGTTGAGGGAACATATCTTTACGGAATGAACGATGCAGCAAGCTCCGCAAAACTCAAATTCGGCTCGTTCTCTACTGGAAATGCGGCTTTCGTTTCTGGTCCTTACGGGAACAACTGTAATCACACCGACCCAATAATAATGAATTTCAATCCGAATTCAGCGGGAGCGGATTCAACCACAAACAACACTCAATGGAAAGTGAGCATAACAAATCATGGTGGAACAAACGAATCCGATGATGTGGGGTCTGAAAGGGTCTTGATGAACCCACCACCCACCTTGAGTTCGCTTTCAGGCTTCCCGAGCCCCGCATATACGGGCTCGAGGGGTGGAAGCATCTACAATAACCTGACTGTAAATGGCACATACATCCAGAATAATTATTCGGGCGTTTATCTCACGAGAAACAGTGGTTCAGCCCCTGTTTCTGGAACGACGTACGTGAGGCTAACAGGCGGTTCATTGAACGATGCTGGAACACAGATAACGGGCTGTCAGGCAAAGGTTTATGTCAATCCAATGAGTGACTCATTCGACCAGTGGTCCGGGACAACTGACGCGACAAATGCCAACATCGGTGGTAATTACTATCTGTACCTTGTGAATGGAGACAGTCAGGCGGGCATTCTTGGAACCGCGTATCCAATTACGCATGCCACTTATTCGATATCCTGCACGGCAACTCCATCGGGATGGGGAAGCGTATCAGGACCGGGAACATATTATCAGGATCAATCATACAGTCTTACCGCAAACCCGGTCAGTTCTTCGGGAAATTATCTTGGTGCTTTCAGGGTTTGGCAGGAGCCTCCAGGGACAGACCAGTGGAGTTATGCATATCCGCTTACCGGAACCGCAACCGCGTCGAGGAGCCTCAACTGCAGGTTCTGTAAATGGTTCTATCATGGAGACCTTGGTAACCCGGGCGCTAACATAGCAACCTGGCAGCAAACTGTGAATGATTCGCCTTATGACAATAACAATTACTTCTATGACAACGGTGGATACTACGTTATGAAAATAAGGTCAAAAGCCAGCATCTCATTCCTATCCGCAAATTCTGGAGAAGTGGGGGCAAGGACGAACGCTCAGGTTGACTACACAGGCGCGACGACCCTCTGGTTCTACATGCAGCAGCAGGATGGAAATAACAACGGTGCTGCAAACAGGTCATATATCTGTTCATCTACCGGAACGGGCGATAGATGGAATGTTGGTTCACTCTGGGGTAGTGATGATGTTTACGATTTTGGCTGGAGACCCGTAAGCGTTTCTGGAAGAGCAGCCGGATATATCCACGTGAACTCCCAGACCGATTATTCAGTTCTTGGTGGGAACTCTACTGATACCCGGGTGAGGTATATTTTCATAGAGTAGAGGGGAAGAGATTTGAAGCAAAGAAAAGCTGAAGAAAACAAAAAGCAATGCGAGGGTTTCACGCTCGTGGAACTTCTCATTGTTGTTGTGCTTTCGTTCATAATGATTTTTGGAATGGTTGGTCTCATCGAGATGGCATTCGGGACTTTCCGGTCGAGGCGCGATGTTCAGCAGGTTACAGATACCGCGAGAACGGCGCTCTCCACCATGGAAAGACAGCTCAAAGGTGCTCTGTACTTTAATGACGATGATTGTACAGCCTCACAGGTTTCCTTCTATGCTGACGTAGATAACGACAACCCGTCCGCGAATTCGAACAACTGGACCGAAGGGGAAAAGGTGGTTTTCTCAAAAAGTGGGGCAAATGTCGTTCAGACTACCACGCAACCAACATCGGAAGGAGGCGGTGTTACGACCGCGAACCTCGGTGGTTACTGTAGCAACTTGCAGTTATTCTACTTCGCGTCAGGAGTGAAGCCTCACTGGAATGGTTCCACTTACGATAACGCGATAACCCTTCCGGGTGACGTTAACAAAAACTGCGGGATGGTAAAGGTAAGGCTTACACTCACGAGCGGAAAGATTATGAGGTATTTTGAAAGAGACTGTTTTTTGAGAATACTCAAACGCGGGTGATGTGGAGGTAGGAAAGATGAGGAAAATCTGGGATTTCAAATGGGGAAGGATAAAGGACGAATCGGGGTATGTTCTCATCATGGCTCTTTTTGTCATTCTCATTCTTTCCCTTATTGGAGTTGCTCTTACGGTTGTTGGGATCCAGGAATATACGATTTCTTCGCTTACAAAACTGATGGACCAGTCTTATGCCATTGCTGACGCGGGGGTGAACCGCGCGGCTGTTCACATTCAGTTGAACCCGGACCTCACGAAGACAACTTCTCCCGCATACCCCACAGCCCAGTACGGACCCGCCTCGGAAAACTTCGGTGGTGGTCAGTTCACATATTCGATTTATCAGAGCAACATATATCCAAGCGACCCCACAATGAAGATAATAAGGTCAACCGGAAAAATAACCAGGGGCGGTAAGACCTCCGAGAGAACGATTGAGGCTCAAATCCAGATTGGAGCGGGTAGCGAAGAATACGACGCCTCGTTTGACTACTGCATATACAACGGGAACTCCGATTCGGGCGGAACCGGAACATGGCCATCGGTTCTTAGATTTGGTGGATATATTTCTGGAAACTATTATTTCGATGGTCTTACACCTTATGAGGGAAGGTCTCCAAAAGGCGCTGTCTATACAAAGGGAAGCATTCAGATTCCGGTATGGCTTCTTGGTGACATAATATACAAGGGAAATATTGTTGCTACCGATAACATTGAGATACGAAATACCTGGCACGCTGACTGGAATGATCCGGGAATCCAAATCCAGAACGGCAGAGCAATCGCAGGTCTTGACGGAACTGGAAATCTTTCGGTAAAAGTTGCGGAATGTATTGCCGCGACTAAGCCGGCATTAAGTATTCCTTCACCGAGCAGAGTTGTTGCCGCTGGAGACATAACAATTGATACATTGGTAAATGCCTCACTTTCAAATGTTCTTGAAATCGGTGATGTGAAGGCTGGCGGAAATGTAAGAATATCGGGTACTTTCAATATAAGCCAGGCAATGCAGATTGGGAATGTTATTTCGGGTGGGAAAACAACTGTTGAGAGTCGCTGGCTTAACGGAATAAACGTTGGGAACATCTGGGCTGGGCAGGCAGCGGATGGTCTTGGTGTTGACCTTGATACCGAGGCGGCGTCTAAGATTACCGTCGCGGGAATAACATCCAGAGGAAAGGTCAATGCCGAGGCGGACGTAGCAGGAATTTCTACCGCGAACATAATTGCCGGAAATGACATAACTGGTTCAACGGGAGGTATTGGTGTTCGCTTCAAGATTGCGTGGCTTTCAGGCACGAGTGTTGGAACTATTATTTCTACGGGAAGAGTTAACCTGGAGGCAGTGAACATCTCAAACATTACAACCGGTTCAATATATGCTGGAGCCGATGCAGGTGGAACGGGCGTTTATTGGCAGGGTAATGTTTTATCATCTATAGACTGCGGTGACGTGTATTCTGTTGGGTGCGTATATGCAAATTTGGCTTCGGGTTCCGACATTTCGATTGGTTTAATTAATTGCGAGTCCTATGTTTACTTGACGGGGAAGGAGTGGTCGTCTGTTAGCGACGACATCATTGTGGATGGAGCAATAAAGGCAAAAGATTATGTGAAGATAACAGGCTATGACGACATAATGGTTTATGGTGCCATAACAACGGAGTCATGGGTTTGGATAAAGGATTACTATGGGTCATTTTCACTTGGGAACGTCCGAATTTATGGTAACGTATGGGCGGATACCGAGATCTGCCCCGATACTGGTTATACAATCAGGATTGAAAACGAATTGTGGCAGGACTGCGATGTTCATGGTTCTATTATGGCAAGGGGTCCGATACGTTATTTGTCAACTCAACCAGGAGTTACAGGTGAGGGTGATACCTACATTGATGGCGGATTATGGGGAACATCCGTGAAGGTTACCCGAGATTGGGGTGGAGGTTATGGTGACCTCTATGTAGGGAAAATTTCTGGCAGTAATGATTCGATAAGGTCTACCGGGAATGTTGAATGCAAAGGCGCGGGCGACGTCTTTGATGATGATATAATCTTGGGAGGCGGTTCAGGGGACATACGCTACAACGGCTCGACTGACATCGATGATACCGATTACGGTTCGACGTTCGGTGGATATACAAGCCTTCCAGATGCTCCCAACCTTGGGAATCTTGTAACGACTCCAGCGAAGCCGAATCCGGTATATGTTGACAGGAATGGCGTATTTGATGAGCCGGGACCTGCTGGTCAGAACAAAAACGTTGATGTTCTCGCGGAAGCGGGACTTCACGGAACCGTTGATTTGCTTGAGCCAAACTGGGAATACTTTGAGACAATGGCAAAGCAGGATGACGCGAGCAATCCCGGTGCCCCGCACATGATTTATGATGGTGGAGCGGGAGATAAAGATGGGGTTGTGAACGATGAGATTAAATTCCAGTGGGATACAACCACCCCTTACTCCACTAATGAAACTGTCTACAATGGAGACCCTGATGTCAGCATAGTCATCAACAAGCTGGACTGGACTGGAAGGGGACCGAAGTTCACAGGGACGCTTGTTTCAAGAGGAAGTATTTACATGTCTTGTAGTAGTACAGACTGGACTATGGAACAAGAAGAGACTTTGAACCTTGTTTCCGGTTACGACATATCCTCGAAGACTGCGGGTCTTACGGTCTGGGAAAACCCCAACTGCCATTACCACTGGTGGGCGGAGCACAACATTGACATATCAAACATGAGGTTTTCACTCGGCGGAGGTCAAACCTACTACGGTTCATTCACCGCTGGAAATACAGTCATGTACGCGGATAACTCCTTCTGGCCTGATAGCACTTTCAGGTGGTCAAGGTGGGAACTCGATCCTGTTGCATGGGCTCCGCCATTTGATATTCTCGTCTGGAAGGAGATTTGACATTTGATGTATCTTAAAAGGACCGGCTCAGAGCCGGTCTTTTTTATATTGGTTGTTTTTTTGATAATATCTACATGTTTGAAAAGGAGGCGGAAGTTGAGATTTTTTGCATTAAGGAAAGGGCTTGCGTTTCTGCTCGTTTTTCTCTTCATTGCTGGATTTTCGGGTTGCGGGCGGAGTGTGGATTCCTACAAGGCGGAATACAAAAAAAGGCTCGATTCTTTCGAGGATAGAGTCACGAAGGACGACAAAAAAGTTGGAGGGCTGATTTCGAAAAATGACATAGCGGGGGCTTTGAAGGAAATAAGAAGGAGAGTGCGTGATGTTGATTCCTTTACCACTAAGATGATTGACATGCTTCCGCCGGATGAGCTTCAAAGAGTCTATATCCTTACCCTCTATTACCTCTCCTGCCTTGCCAGTCAACTCGAGGCGCAGGAAAGCTGGCTTGACGCCGCAATTGCGGGAAAGCCAACCAATGATTTGCAGGAAATCGTGAAGAAAGAAGCGGGAAAAACAAAGTTTGCCGGTTCTGAACTTGCCATTGAACTTCAAAAGCAGGGAATCACCCTCAACAAGTAGGGGTCAGGTCTTGCAATACGACAATTTTATGTAAACCAAGTCATTATTTTGAAAGAGAGCAGAGAAAAGCATGAATCGCTGCGAAAAACACCCCGATGAAGATTCAATGGTTACCTGCATGAGTTGTGGAAGGAACTTCTGCAGAATCTGCCACCCGCTCCTCGGTGCCGGTCAGTATTGCCCGAGGTGCCATGAGGAATACATCGAGAAGCTCGGGAAGGGCGCCGAAGCGATTCCAGTCGAGCAAAAAGGCAAGTCAAAATCTCTATTGAAATCTCTTGTCGAGAAAATCAAAAGATTTTTCAGCGCCGTGCCGAACGCGATTCTTTCCGCTTTGAGGAAATGCGCGAAGTTCTTTGTTTTTATTGCTCACCTTCCGGTAAGGATTTTCAGAAGAGTCGCAAGCGAAATCAAAGAACACTTCCCGTTTTCTCTCGCTGAAAGAAAGGATTTATCAGATATATCAGTTTTTCAAAAAATCTGGTGGAAGCTCGTCATCTCTCTTTTTTCGGGTCTTATTCTATGGGTTATTGTGGTTATGATTTTCCACCAGAGGAATCCAGCCTTTTCGCTTGTAGTTTCAGCCATTGTTGCTTTTTTTGTTTCCTTCTTTTTTGGCTGGGAATTCGGGGTTCCAGTCGGAATACTTTCATGCCTCGTTGTGCTTGGAGCGCTTTCGCTTGGTGAAGTAGTGGCACAGGTCTTGTGCAGGGCGAAAATATTGAGACTAAACGATGTTCAAACCATAGGTATCGTTCAGCTTGGGAGCAAGGAAACATTTGGATTTTCGTTTGTCATCAAGGTAATTCTTCAAAGGCTTCTTCCCTCGGCAGCGCTTGCCTTCCTGATAGGCTACTGGCCGCTTCCCAAGCGCCCTGCCTGGCGCGGCTGGCATGGGGTCAGGTCTTGCAATACGACAAAATCTTGATTATGATGTATGCATGGCGAGACCATTAAGAATAGAATTTCCCGGTGCTGTTTATCACATTACTGCGAGGGGAAACGCGAAGCAGGACATTTTTCTCGATAATAAAGACTTCCTTGATTTTCTTTATATCCTATGTTCTGTGGTCAAGAGATATAACTGGATTTTGCATGCATACTGCCTCATGAGCAACCATTATCACCTTCTGGTAGAGACTCCCGAGGGAAATCTTTCAATAGGAATGAGGCAACTGAATGGAACATTCACCCAGCAGTTCAACCGAAGACACAAGAGGGTTGGGCACCTTTTCCAGGGCAGATACAAAGCGATTCTCGTGGATAAGGATAGTTACCTGCTTGAACTTTGCAGGTATATTGTGTTGAACCCTGTAAGGGCTGGAATCGTAAGAAGCCCAAAGTATTGGCAATGGAGCAACTATAGAGAAACAGCCGGGTACGGGAGAGAGATTCTCTGCCTGACGAGAGAGTGGACACTTCTTCAATTTGGCAGAAAAAGAGAAGGGGCTGAGGAGCAATACAGGCAGTTTGTGCATGAAGGGTTGAAGGAAGGTGCGCCCTGGGAAGGAGTAAAGGGGCAAATATATCTCGGGAATGATGAATTTCTCAAGCGGATAGACACGTTGATAAAAGGCGGAGAGACCTTGAAGGAGGTGCCAAAAGCGCAGCGATATATAACAAAGCCGGAACTCAAGGATATATTCAAACATAAAGGGGGTAAGGTAGATCCGCTTGAAGCGTACGAAGCTCATGTTCGATATGGATACACGTTAAAAGAGATAGCCGAACACCTCGGTGTGCATTACGCCACAATCAGCAGGGCTTTGAAGAGGTTGGAGGAAAGGTGAACTGTGTCGTCAACTTGGAAATGTGTCATTGCAAGACCTGACCCCCGTTCGTGCTTAGAAG
>JAQUKT010000004.1 GCA_028718945.1 Actinomycetota bacterium
CTTGACCCTACATCCATTCCGATGTACACTTTCTTCATGACGGACCCTCCTTTCACGCTACTTTTTACAAACAAGTTTAAAGGAGTGTCCGTCTTCTTAATAATCCAGGTCTTGCAATAACACATTTAATCATCATACGCAAGGCAGGCAAAACAAATGTGTTATTGCAAGACCTGACCCCCTTGCACCGCGGTTTCGATCCCGTGGGAAGTTTTTGTTGAATGGAGCGGGAGACGGGGCTCGAACCCGCGACCTAGAGCTTGGAAGGCTCTCGCTCTACCAACTGAGCTACTCCCGCTTTTTCTATATTATAGGATATCAGAATGCTCTTCACGAAAACCCGCTCAAAACTCAAACATTCGAAACCTATCCCAACATATGCTCAAGAAAAAAATATACTATTCTCATAGGCTCTTCATCAATTTATTGTCCTTACGCATGCCATTCAAAGTCACCGATTCTGTATTTTTCTTCCCGCAATCGTCAATAAGATCTGATGAAATATTCCCCAGGGACAACCAGGCACTCCATACGAAGCAATTTGGGTTTGACCAACTCTTCAAGTTTTTGTAGTATATACATATGTAAGTATGTATGTCTGGAGGGATTAGCATGAGCAAAAAAATGACGGTTGTTTTTCATGATGAGGAACTCTACACCTATCTGAAGGTCGAAGCGGCAAGGAGGCACATAGCAGCAAGTGAAATCATTGCTGAGGCTGTGCGTGAGTGGCTGGAAAGTCGCGAGGATGCTGAATTATTGCCTGCTATTGAAGCTGCCCGGAGCGAGTGGCAGGAAAAGGGTGGACGTACCTGGGATAAAGCTGAGCATGAACTAAAAGAGGCGTTAAGACAGCGAGAGCGAGCTGCTGAGGCAAAAGTTGTACAGGATTGAAGTTTCCCCAGCCGCTGACCGTGATTTGGAGAAACTCAAGCAGAGAATCCAGCGGCATGATTTTGAACATTTGCGAGCTGCCATCAGAGGTCTGGCCAATGAACCCCGTCCCTCTGGAGTCAGAAAAATCAAGGGGGCTAAAAGAGCTTACCGCATCAGGGCAGGTAATTACCGAGTGGTTTACGAGATTTATGATAAAGAGAACTTAGTAGTGATATTGCAAGTAGCAAGGCGGACTGAGGCAACTTACCGCTCGCAGCAATAAAAGATTCGCACTATCGAAAAGTACTTAAGAACAAACGGTTGAATGGCATGAGCAAAGCAAAAGCGGGAGACATAGAAATCTGTTATGAAATTGCCGGGGAGGGCAAGCCCCTGGTAATGATTATGGGTCTCACCGCTAACATGGACCGGTGGGCTCCAGAACTGATAGATGAACTTGTAAAAAACTTTCGGGTTCTCATATTCGACAACCGCGGCTCGGGGCGAACCAAAGCGCCACCAGGTGGATTTTCAATAGGGCAGTTCGCAAACGATAGTTCGCAACTTCATGGACAAATATCTACTGAGGATTGAGGGAGCGCGGCACGGATTCCTGTACCAGTGCATGGAAGAATTCCTAAAAGAGCTATACCGGTTCCTCAAAGATTGAGTGTTTGAAAATTCGAGCCATTCAACCGACCTTTTCTTTCAGCCTCTCATGGCAGATCACATCTTCTGCCTGGTGGTCGGGTCCGAGCATTGCAAACCCTTCCCTCAAGTCGAAAAGCCCATCGAAAAAGTCAACTATCCACTCAACTGCCTTGTTCGAAAACACCATTCCCCAGTGACCTATTGGCCAGTTAACCAGTTTGTTGTACCCACAGTCGAGAATGCCGGAATCCCGAGGAACAATCATCTCATCGAAGTTGCTGATTATCGAAAGGCACTTGATTGCGCGACATCTCGAGGGGTCCGAATTCAGCTCTTTTATGAGCTTACTTCCCGGAAGCATTTGTCTGCCAGATTTCGCCCAGAGTCCAAGATACGCCCAGTACACGCCCTTGTGTGGCGTCCCCAGGTAAACAGCCCTGTAAACGTACTTCCAACCACCGAGCTTCTGCAGGTAGTACCTTGAAATGATTCCACCGAGACTATGCCCTACGAGATTTACTTTCTCGGCGTCAAATTTTTGGCGCGTTCGCTGGACCTCAACGGCAAGCGCCGCCGCAGATTTCTCAACATCCCCCAACTGCAAGGAAGGCAAATCCGCCTCGTAAACATCAAATCCCTCAAGCTCGAGCCTGCTTCTCAAGTATAGACCGTGGATGGCAGGCGCGCCGAACCCAGGAACATAGATTATCGGGAAACGCTCTAATGCTGCCAGTTCGTGGGCTTTACTGGTCAGGTGAGCCTTATCACTCTCCTGTTTGGGAGTCAAATCGTATTCGGAACTTTTTTTTGCTTCCTTTTTGCCTGCTTTATTTGGTTTTTTGTCTCGAACCTCTCTCATACTCTTACGAATTTTTCCTCCATTCTAAGATACAAAATCTCATCTGGACTTCCTCAAACGGGATCTTTCACGAAGTCAAATGGCGTTTCATCCGTTAAGTACTTATCCAGTTCTTCTCCATCATATAGTTTGATAACAATCCTTCTTATCCTTCCCGCAACCCTGTCAATCAGAGCCTTGGTCAGCCGCTCGCCTTTGAAAGGCGTAAGATCGATTGGCTTCCCAATCCTCGCAGTGACTCCCTTGTATGTAATAAACCTTATGCCTTCACTTGCATTCGGGAGCTTGACATAAGCGGATACGAGAAAACCAGGGATTTTTGGCAGTTCCTTTTCCTCATCTGCCACCACAGCGCATGGAATCACGGGAACCATCTCCTCAAGCGCAAGTTTTGCAAATCCAGTCTTGAAAGTGGCTATTTTTGTTACCCTGTGCGGATTGAAAAAAGACTGGACACCCTCAGGAAAGACTCCAACAAGTTCACCATTCCTCAGAAGTTCTTTTGCTATGTTGATGTTCTTATCGCTCTCCTCACCACCATAGATTGAGAGTGGAAAAGCTCCAGCCAAGGAATAGAGCTGTTTCACGAGAGGCATTTTGAAAGAATAGGAAGCCGCCGCAAAATTCACAAATCTATCGATGGAATAGCCAAGCACTACCGGGTCAAGAAGTGAGCGATGATTGCTAACTATGAGCGCTGGCCCTTCTTCGGGGATATTTTCCTTTCCCTCGGTTCTTGCGCGGTAGTGCCAGTCAACAACCGGACCTACTACCATCCTTGCCGCCTCATAAAAAAGCATGTTTCCTACATCCACTTAGAGTCCCTCCACTTGCTTGAGAGTTTTTCTCTGCTCTCTCAAAGAAACATAATGTCCGACAAATTTGCCTATATATTTTACGCCATATTTATATAACTCGAAATCCGCGGTATCAACCGGGCTCTTGCAGGCAATACACGTGCTAAGTCATTCTATTTGGAATCATAATAACTTTGCGCAAAAAGCTTCAAACAATGTTGAGGTAAATTAAATCCCTCGGTGGGCGCAATTGCTGAACGAAGCTCGAACCTTTTTTGAACGAAAAATGCTCGAATAGCTCCGCTCCGCGTTTCCGCCCGCCGAACTTCGGCGAGCAAAGCAAAACAATTTCTATAGCGGACCCGATTTCCTTGGACACGGATTAACAGTAACGTTGATGTCCAGGGAGGTGATCCAATGGGATCAGGAGACAAGGGAAACAATTGGATTGAACCATTGTGGGAGTGGATAAAAACCGCTCACCACGCCGAAAAACTGGCTTCGCCCAACGAATTTGATGAAATCAAATCGTTGGTGGAAAAAATTGGAACGAACCGCCGCCTGCTGGACAGAAAACTGATTTTTGATTTTCAAAAGCCCTTTGATTTTGTGCCGAAATATAGGGCTTTTTGCGAAGCGAGACCCGCCGAAGGCGGGGCGAGCGAGCAAACAAACTGCCCGCAAAATTCGCAATGTTTAGATTGGTCGGGGTGGGCGGATTCGAACCGCCGACCTCGTGCTCCCAAAGCACGCGCGCTAACCTAACTGCGCCACACCCCGCATTTCTTAGCCTACTAAGTTCAACATACCCGTACAAGTCAAAAACATGAGAGGCGTGAAACCTTCACTTTATCTTACGTTCAATCGGCACCCAGGCTTCACCCTTTTTCTCGAGAAGATAAGTCATCTCCTTTTTGATGCCGGAAACACTTGAAACGGGAACCCCTGCACGGAAGGTCGTAGAATTCCAGACTTCAACCGTGTCAGCAGTTGCAAATTTCCCAGAAAGAACCTTGAAATTCTCATATTTTACGCTCATGAGATCGGAACTCAAAAGATAGCCGCGTGCGGTATTCTTTTCCATCTCAGCATACTCATCATCAAGAAGTTTTCCAGAGCATGCTTGTGAAAGAAAAGAAAGGTTCCCGGTTTTTGAGGCTTCAGACTTTGCGGCGAAAAATGTGCCAAGCGCGCCCTTCAGGCTCTCTTTGGTCCTTGTGTCAGCGTCGGGATTAGCCTCAACGCTCAACGGAGCGTAAAATCCCTTCTCGAGAGGTTTGCAACCGCGGAACTCGACTCTTATTGTGTGATAGCCTTCAGGAAGCCCGTTCAGTTCAAGACCCGACTCTGTCCTTGTTAGTTTCGCCCTCAAACTTCCGTCGTCTCCACCCCCGAATATCCAGTAGAGGTGAAGCCCTATCCGCGCAACCTCGCGGCTCAACTCCTTGCTTTCGCTAACAGTGCTCTTGACAGCATCCACTACCTCAACCCAGCTTCCGCCATGTGCCCCGAATCGACTCAGGACGCTCTGAGCCTCCCCTGTAACACTGGAAATGTTTTCAAGAACCGCCTTTGCCTCATCAAAGATGAATCTTCCCGCGTCAACAAGCCTTTTGGCATAATCCGGAACATCTCTTATGCCTTGAGGAAAATCACCGAGAGACATTGCCTTCTTCAGACCCTCGTTTTCTTCTGCGTCGCCCACATACTTGCCATCAATAAAGACGCTCGAGCCCGCCGGAGCAACAATAGCTTTCGTCGGCTCAGTAGAAAGCAGTATTCGATGCCTGTTGAATGGCCAGAACCCTCCCGCACCTTGAGCGGTAATGTCAACATCGAAGCTATCATTCTGGTATTCAAGCCTCACCGAGAAATCGGTACCGCTTTCCTGCTTGTCCTCGAGAAGCCTCCCGAAGAGACGGCTTTCCTTTCCTCCCGGATAAACACTATACTCCGTGAGTCTTCCACATTTTTCAGCCTGATGATTCTGCCAAGTCAAAAAATAGCTCCTATCCGAGAAGGAACCTCCGGGATGAACGAGCATCTCATACGCGCTGTTCCAGTCACCAACCTTGAGCCTCGAAAGATACCTCTCTACCGCCGCCTGTGGAGTATGCCCTGAAGCAATCACAAAAAGCGCAATTATGATTCCTACAACAAACAAAACAAGAAGTGGAACGCCAAATTTGACCCCTTTCGAAAGACCGCCTATTCGCTCGCCAGCCCTCAATGCCCAGGTTTCAAGTCCAGCCGCGCGGGCTTCCGCTTCAGGAGTAAGGGGCGCGGCGCACATAGTGCAGAATTTTGCATCCTCTTCTAACTCGGCACCGCACTTCGGGCATTTCTTTCTGCTTTCCTTCTCATTCATGGGTTCTTCATCCCTGCCAGAGTTTTCAATTACCTCCGTTGTATCCCTTATTTTTTCTTCTTCCCTCGAAGACTCATCTCCGCGGTGAACGAACCATTTTCTCATCTTTATCCCCCTTCGCCCTTGTAAGCAAGTTCTCTGCCCCTGTCATAAGAAGTTATTATTATGCCGAGAATGAAGCCGACGAATAGAAAAATTGTGACAACCTGTCCTCCCGCCACATTGACCTGCATGAAGCGAACATCTTTTATCACAGCCTTGATAACACTGCTCAAGGCAAAAACAGTTATCCAGATGGTGAACATAACGCCACCCAAGAAAGCGCATATATGAGTCTCAACTACCCTTCTTCTTGTTCCTATGCCCGCGACCATGAGAAGAGAAATCAAAAGGGGAATGATTGAAAGGTACAGGAAAATTCGAGGAATATAAAGTTCCCAGCCACTGTAGTTCCTTGAAACGAGTGAGAAGCCAATAAGTTCAACTTTAATGGATGCCCACGGAGCGTAAACCATCGCCATCATGAGAACCATGAAAAGTGCTGTAAGGATGGGTCCTTTTCTGCTCCACAGGATCGAAAAAAATCTCGCAACGGTGGGAAACTGCTTCTCTTTTGCTTCCAAATCCTCTCTTTCAACTCCAATTCCGGCTTCAAGAGTAGCGCCGCACTCCTTGCAAAATCTGCTCCCTTCCGCGTACTCGCTACCGCAGTTATCGCAACGCATTTCTAAACCTCCGTTCGTTCCCTTTATTCTTTCTTACACGCACGGTTTTTCTCCCCTTTGAAATCAAATCCAAACATGATTATGACACCTCGAATATCAAAGGTCGAACAAAACCGGATAAACAACCCACATTTTATCGTAAAAAAATGCACTCGCCGACCCTCAAAGAAGACAATGGATGAGGTTTCCTGCCCTCAAAAGGCACCGGGAAAAATCCCAAATGATTTGTGATAAGAAAAGCCGTGTTGTATTCTCTTAATTTGTAGAAAAAAACACTCTTATGGTCATCATTTGAGTATCGAATGGCTTGGACGGAGAAGAAGTGTGGCGGAATTAAGATGGAACCCAATACTTAAGACCTGGACGATAATCTCCTCTCACAGGCAGAAAAGACCATTCCTTGAAAAAGACAGCTGCCCTTTTTGCCCCGGTTCAGGAATGGTTCCAGATGAATTCGATGTTTACGCATACCCAAATGACTTCCCCTCACTGATGCTCGATCCACCGGAACCCGACATAGAAGGTGATGACCTGATACCAGTAAAGGAAGCACTTGGTCACTGCGAGGTTACCCTTTACTCACCGAAGCATGACATAACACTTCCCGAACTGTCACTTGCGCATGTCAACAAACTCGTTGAACACTGGGAGAAGCGATACATGGAAATTGGCTCAATTGATGGAATCGAATATGTGTTCATTTTTGAAAACCGCGGAGAGGCGGTAGGGGTTACAATGATTCACCCGCACGGGCAGATTTACGGCTATTCCTACATCCCGCTCAAAATTCAGTTTGAACTCTCAAATTTCAAGGAGCACATGGAAGAAAAAGGAAAGTGTCTTATGTGCCACCTTCTTGAACACGAGCACGAAGAAGAAAAAAGAATCGTATATGAGAGTGATGGATTCACCGCTTTTGTCCCTCCGTTCGCGGACTACCCTTATCAGGTCTTCGTTGTCCCGGAGCGGCACACGGGCTCTCTCTCCACGATGTCAGCGAGCGAAAAAAAAGGTCTTGCAAAGGCAATCAAGTGCATTACCGGTGGATATGATGACCTATTCGGATTTCCCTTCCCCTACATGATGTGCATGCACCAGGTGCCTACTGACGGTGGCAATTATGATTATTACCATTTCCACATAGAGTTCTACCCGCCGATGCGCGCTCCCGATAAACTGAAATTCGCCGCATCATCGGAAACGGGAGCATGGGCATGGATAAACGACACAATCCCTGAAGAAAAAGCAAAAGAACTGCGGGACAGGTTCTCGAAAAGGCTTTCTGAGCTCGATGCTGAAAAGCAATGAATCAAAAAGAAAAGGAGTCATTGAAAAGGAACTATGCTCGATAACGAAACAATAAAAAAAACCATACTCGAGTTTGATGAAAGGTTCGGAAGAGGTGAAAAACCTTCACTTTTCTTTGCCCCAGGAAGGGTAAACATCATAGGAGACCACACTGACTACAACGGCGGATTCGTTCTGCCAATGGCAATCCAACTTGGAACATACATGTTGATTCGGAAGAGTGAACTTGCTCCCGCAAGACTTTACTCCAAAAACCTCAATGATGAGACAAGATTTCATCCCGGAAAGATCAAGAAGCAAGCTGACTGGGCTGATTATGTTAGGGGCGTCTTTTTGATTGCAAAAGAGACATGTGGCGAACTCCCATCCTTTGATGCCATTTTCTTTGGAGACCTTCCGCTTTCCGCGGGACTGTCATCGTCGGCTTCAATCGAACTTGTCATAGCAACAGGGCTTCAAGCGCTTGGTTGCAATATCTCAAATTCTCAAGCAGTGAAAATCGCAAGACGCGCGGAAAACGAGTTCGTTGGAGTCTCCTGCGGGATAATGGACCAGTTCACTGTCGCATACGGACAAAAAGAGCACGCAATCCTTCTGAACTGCGAAACGCTCGAGTTCCGTCATGTTCGTTTCAATGCGAAAGCCTGCTCACTCGTGGTGATTGACACCGGAGCCAGGCGATCACTGGTTGAATCCGCCTATAATGAAAGGCGGCGCGAATGCGAACACGCGCTCGAGATTCTCGAAGAAAAAATAGGTCCGCGTGGTTGCCTCTCAAGAATCAAGCCAAAGGAATTCGAGGAATACAAGTGGGCACTTCCAGAAGCAGAAAAGAAACGCGCTGAGCATGTGATTTACGAGAGCCTGCGGGTGGAAGAAGCAGCAAGGTGCCTCGAAAAAGGTGACGCAAGGACTTTGGGTTATCTCATGAACCGCTCTCATGAATCCCTTCGAGACCTTTTTGAAGTCTCAAGCCTTGAACTTAACGCAATTCAAAAAATCTCTCTGACTCAACCCGGTGTGCTTGGTTGCAGAATGACCGGGGCTGGATTCGGGGGTTGCATGATAGCGCTTGTGGAAAATGAACACCTTGAAAAGTACATGAGAAGGCTTCCAAACCTCTACTGGAAAGAAACACATTGCGAGGCTGAACTGATAGTGGTATCCGCATGTGACGGCGCAAGAAAATGCGAGGAAATCTGATTAAAGTCAGTGGTTGAGCGCAAGGAAAAACATTGCAATGGACGCCAACAAATCGCTTGAAGAGAATAAAGGTTTCGCATATCAGGCTCATACGGTTTCCACCATGAGGCGAATTCCTTTGGATTGGAAGTGTTGTCAGTAACTGATGGCGGGGCAATGGCAAAAACTATCGAGAGTAGTCGGCATAAAAAACTAAATCTTTGTTGTGGTTTGGCAAGTAATCAATAGACGGGAGGGAATGTGAGAATACTCATAACAGGTGGCGCCGGATATATCGGTTCATGCATGCTTCCGATGCTTTCATCTGCCGGTCACGATGTTTTAGTGCTCGACAATCTCTCAAGGGGTCACAAAGAGGCAGTGCGCGCTTTTGATATTGAAGTCGTTGACCTCGAGGATTCGCAGGCGATCGCCGACATCTGTTCTCGCTTCAAACCGGAAGGCTGCATTCACTTTGCGGCTGTAAGTCTTGTAGATGAATCGATGGCTGACCCCCTCAAGTATTTTCGCGTCAACCTATCAGGAGGATTGAATCTTTTGAGAGCGCTTGTCCTCAGCAATTGCTGCCTTTTCGTCTTTTCCTCCACAGCGGCAGTTTACGGCATTCCCCAACAGGTTCCGATTTCCGAAGAACAAGAGTGCAAGCCGATAAATCCATACGGGCTTTCGAAACTGATGTTTGAAAAAATTCTGCTTGAGCTCGACCGCGCGGGCATCCTCCGCTTCGTTTCGCTCAGGTATTTCAATGCAGCGGGAGCTGACCTCAAAAGCGACCTTGGCGAAGACCACGAGCCCGAAACTCATCTAATCCCGAACGTAATCAGGGCTGCGCTTGGAATCTCAAATGAAGTAAGAATCTTCGGAACCGACTATCCAACAAAAGATGGAACATGCATGAGAGATTACATCCACGTAAAAGACCTGTGCCGCGCTCACATCCTCGGTCTTGAAAGGATAGCAAGCGGAGAGAAAAGCGCAATCTATAATCTTGGTGGAGGCAGCGGGTTTTCGGTGAGAGAAGTGATTGAATGCGTGAAAAGAATTTCGGGAAGGGAATTCAAGGTCATCGAAGATAAAAGAAGAGCAGGAGACCCTCCCGTTCTTGTGGCGTCATCAGGCAAAATCTCAAAAGAACTCGGCTGGGTGTTGGAATTCAAAAGCCTCGAAGAAATAGTAAGGACCGCATGGGTTTGGCACTCCAAACATCCAGATGGCTACTCAAGAACTTTGCCCGGCACGCTCGATTGAGGATAGGCGACTGCTGAAATCCAGATACCTGTCAGTAATTACTCCATCAACAGAAATCCTCCAAAGGCGTATGAACTCCTCGAGCTCATTCGCGGTCCATGCATATACTTCAAGTCCAAGAATGTGCGCTTTTTTGACAAGCTCCTCATCTATTGCGCGATAGTGTGGAAGTACAATGCTGCAACCAGCCTCGAGCGCGTTCACAAGTTTTTTTTCCTCGCCGTATCCCATCATGAAAAGATACCCTGTTTGTATGTGAGAAAACATATCTTTAAATTCCTTCAAGAAATCAAGGTCAAACGAGGTAACAAGAGTATCTTTCTCTATCGCGTACTCCTCGAGCATGCTGCCAACTTCAGATGGAGGGGCATCCTTCACTTCGATATCAAACCAGACCCATCCAGCAAGCTTCTCGAGAACATCCCTCAGGAAAGGGCGCTCGGGTGCATGTTTTCTCAAATCTTCTGACTTCGAGCGGCTTATGATGTGATTCCAGATAGCAGGGTCGTGGCATAATATCAGTTCTCCGTCCTCAGTGGAGCGCACATCGGTCTCAATTCTCCGCACGCCCGCCCGAACCGCTTTCTCCATGGCTTCGAGCGTGTTGTCCGTTCCGAACCCCCTGCCGCCTCTGTGAGAGATAATCCTCATTTAAGACTCAGACTCCTTTCCGCTGAACTTCCGTCGCTTCTCAAACATCGAATTCTTTAGCGGCTCGCCCTCATTATCTCAAATTTCAAGAACGGGTTCCTCAACGGGCTGCTTTAAGAAACTTTGAAGCGCCGCTCGGGAAACTGTATCACAATCACACAAATTATTGAGATAGCAAAATTTCGGTGTTATACTTTGCACGCAAGGCAAGGAGGAGATTTGAAAAATCCTGAAAGGCGAGGATTTCTCGAAAGCATAAAGAGCATAGAGGAGCGTCTTCTTCTTATAGTAAACCCCATGAGCAAAAAAGGCGCGGAGATCGCGTCAAGGATAAGAAGCATGATAAGACGCGAAGGCGTGAATCTCGAGGAAACTTCCACCGACCACCCGGATGACGCGGGCTCGACGCTGGAATTCTGGTCAAAAAGATTTGGTGGGTCGAGAGTCATCATGGTTTTCGGGGGAGATGGGGCAATCAATCAGGTGATAAACAACGTTATGCTCTCGCACTCTAACAAAAATGTCGTGCTGGTGCCATTTCCATGCGGGACGGCGAACGACTTCTGCCGGGCAATGGGTCTTGACTCGGTTGAGAAAACACTGGAGGCAATGGCTGCTTTCAAGGTGAAGCCCATTGACCTCATCAAATTAGAAATGGTGGACAGAAACGGAAAGCAAACAGTTAGATATTGCTCAAACATAATAGGACTGGGATTAGATGGAGACCTGGCAAAGAGAGCATTGGGATACAAGCGATACGGCGTTGCCGGCTACTGGTATTCCAGCATAAAAAGGGCAATCCAGCTTATTTTCAAGGAACCCGAAACTTACCTGCTGAGAATCAAGACTCCGTCTCTCGAGCAGTACGGCCATTTCTTCGATGTGCTGCTCTCAAAAATCGATAGATACGGGCAAAACCTTCATGTAGCGCCTGGAGCAAAACTTGACGATGGCAAAATCTACATAACCATAGGAAAACCAATGAGCACAATAAAAGCCTTTCTTACAGTAATGTTGCTCCTGAAAGGGCTTCACACGAAAATGCCTGGAATTGAGTTTTTCGTCACGGAGAGCGCGGAAATTGAAATACTCGATGATGTTTATGCCCAGGAAGACGGCGAGGTTCGTTTCTATCCGCATGAAACAAAAATCTATCTTTCGGTCGAGAGAAAAGCCCTGGAAGTCCTGTCCCCGGCTGAATCATCCTGATTTCCCCATACACAATGAGAATCCTTTTTGTGTGCACCGGAAACATCATGAGAAGCGTGATTGCCGAATGCGTGGCTCGTAAATACCTGACGGAAATGCTCCGCGAAAAAGCAGATGTCATATCGGTAGAATCCGCGGGATTGAAAGCCACCTCCTTTGAACCCCCTCATCCGGAATGCATAAGCGCCCTTCAGAAACTTGGAATCGAGGAATGCGATGTCTCTTCAAAACCAATAACCGAAGAAGCTGTGAACTCCGCGGATATTGTTATCGCAATGACAAGAGAGCAGTGCTACCAGGTTGCGTCTGAATTCAGAGGGCACTCGAGCAGATGTTTCTCCCTCATTGGATTGAACGGCTTGATAGATTCGCTCCTTGACGGTGAAAGAACAAATGTTGATTCAAGCGAACTTTCAAGAGAAGAAATCGAGAAGGTGCTTCAAACTGCAACTCGCGCCATTATCTCAGCATCAAAAAAAGATTCGAGGGCGATACCGGGAGTTCCGCTGACTTCAAGGGAACTCATGACGCTTTTCCCGGTATGTTTCCGCGAGGTTTCGAATATAAGTGACCCCTTACCCGGAACAAAAGATGAAGTTGAGATGTGCGCAAGGAAAATCGAAAAAGAAGTCGGGCTCATGTTGGATGGAATGTTTGCCGTTGGCCTCAAATCATTTTCTCGATAACTTTGCGCATCTCAGACAAAGCCCTTCCGCGATGACTTATCGCGTTTTTCTCATCGAGGGTGAGTTCAGCCATTGAACGGGAATACCCTTCGGGCTGGAAAACAGGGTCGTATCCGAAACCTCCGCTTCCTTTCCTTTCCGTCAAAATATGCCCCTCGCAAATCCCCGTCGCGAGATGAATACAATCGGGGCTCAGCACAAGCGCGATGACGCAAACGAACCTCGCCCTTCTTTTCTCGAAAGGAATCACTTCGAGCTCGCTCAAGAGCAGTTCGATGTTTCTCTCTGCGTCTCCCTCAACGCCGGCATATCTCGAGGAATAAACACCCGGACGTCCTCCAAGAGAATCAACCATTAAACCGGAATCATCCGAGAGCGAAGGAATCCCTGTGTGATCAAAAAGAGAAAGTGCTTTGAGAGTAGCGTTCTCCTCAAAAGTTTCGCCAGATTCCACCGGCGGTGACCAGCCTTCGAACTCCTCAAAAGTATGAATCGAAAGCCCTGGAATAATAAGAGCCTTTCTTATCTCCTCTACTTTTCTCCTGTTTCTGCTTGCAATCGCTATGTCCATCATTCGCGCTTTCGCGGCAATTCCAAAACCTCGTGCTGGCAGGCAATCAGTTTCTGGATACCCGAAAGAGAAAGTTCAATCAGCTCTTCAAGCTCACTTCTCTCGAGGGGTTTTTTTTCGGAAGTTGCCTGGATTTCGATTATCCTTCCGCTTTCGAGCGCAACCAGGTTCATGTCAACAGCTGCGTGGAAATCTTCCTCGAAACAAAGGTCGAGACATGGGACACCAGTAACAATTCCAGCACTTACCGCGGCAAGAAACTCGCCCGTAGGTATCGCTTCAAGGACTCCCCTCTCAATCATGGTGTCAAAGGCATCGAAGAGAGCAACGAAGGCTCCAGTGATAGAAGCGGTTCTCGTCCCCCCGTCCGCCTCTATCACATCGCAGTCAACAACAAAAGTGCAATTAGGAAAAGCATTGAGGTCAAAAGCCCCGCGAAGGGACCTTCCTATGATCCTTTGAATCTCAGCCGTCCTTCCGCCCACTCTTCCAAGCGCCGCTTCCCTTGTGCTGCGTGTCTCCGTAGCTCTCGGCAGCATCGAATATTCCGCGGTAATCCATCCACCCTCGGTGCCTCTCAAGAAGGCTGGCACTCCCTCTTCAAATGTCGCCGTGCAAACCACTCTCGTTCTTCCAGTTTCAATCAAGCAGGAACCTTCAGCGTGTGGAATATAGTCTCTGGTTATCTTCACAGGTCTCAACTCTTCCGGAGCCCTTCCATCAGTCCTTATCAAATTTCACCTCCTGGTCCAGTTCTAAAGAATTATCCGAAGCCCCTCAACAGCAAGAATAATCTCTCCACTAAATTTCTTTCCCGCATCCTCGAGCGCCATTTCTCCATTCAGAGTTGGCCAGATGTGGGTGAGGAGAAGCCGCTTGGCTCCCGCGAGTTCAGCAATCTCCCCCGCTTCAGAAGCAAAGAGATGACCGGAAAGCCTCAATGAAGTTTCGCTCGTGAAAGTAGCCTCGCAGATAAAAAGGTCGCAGTCCCGCGCAAGCCCAACAAGCGAATCGGTAAATTCTGTATCGCCTGAATAGCAAACCGACTGACCGTTCACCTCCACCCTTATGACAAGCGCATCGGGGATATGCTTTGCAATCCCGGTTTTCACTCTAAAAATGTCAAAGGCAATATCCTCATCGGGCTTTGCTTCCCTGACTTTGAGGCATTGCATGAAACTATCGTGGCTTTCCCGAGAAACAACCCTTCCGAGCGCGTCACTTCCGCCTTCAGGAAGAATAACCGAAAGCGGGGGGAGTGGCTTTTCCCAGAACTTCCTTGCCGTGCAAAGACCGAAGATGTCAACGTAATGGTCGTAATGCATGTGAGTAATAACTACTCCGCCAATCTCCTCAGGAGACAAGTATTTCAAAAGGTTGCCGAGAGCGCCCGCGCCGAGGTCGAGCACGAAGTTTTTGTCCCCGTATGTAAGCAGGAATGAACTGCACGCCTTTCCAGCGCCAGCATACCCTCCGGAACTCCCAAGAACAACTATCTCAAGTGGCGTCTTCACATTGAATCTCCATATTCCTCATCAGGTGAATTCAAGAGGCGGTCTATAACTGAAATCTTCCGGTATGCTCATAACGTTTTCAACCTCTGGTCCGAGAAAAACTCTGCCGAGTTTTCTACTTTTCTCGGCATCGCCGGTTGTCAGGAAATGATGAATACCTTTTTCGCCCGAGTTTCTCTTCCATCCAAGACGCTCGAGAATGTCTTCAACCTCGGTTGCCGTCTCCTGAGCGCTGTTCACAAGTTTGATATCCAGTCCGACAATCCTTTGAATCAAATCAGAAAGAAGCGGGTAATGCGTGCAGCCGAGAATCAATGTGTCAATTCCCTCATTTACAACCGGCATGAGGCATTTAACCGCAACTCTTTCTATTTCTTCTCCCTCAACCTCGCCACGCTCCACGAATTCGACCAGCGCCGGGCAAGCCCGAGAAACAATATCGGAGCGCGGATCGAGTCTCCTAAGCGCTCGTTCATACGAGCCGCTTTTTATGGTGCATTCGGTTCCTATCACTCCAATCCTCTTGCTCTTCGTGTGTCTCAATGCCGCCCTCACCCCCGGCTTGATGACGCCAACAACTGGAATACTATAATACGCCTGAGCCTCCTCGAGCGCCGCCGCAGTAGCGGAATTGCAGGCTATCACGACTAACTTAACCCCGAATCCAAGAAGGTAATCTATGATGTCTCCTGCAAACTTCCTTACCTCATCAATGCTTCGCGGTCCGTAGGGTCCACGGGCGTCGTCGCCAATGTATATCAAATGCTCGAATGGCATGCGGTCAATGAAGGCTCGCGCAACCGTAAGCCCCCCCACTCCGCTATCGAACATTCCAACCGGCTTTTCGTTCATTTCACGACCTTGTGGATATCAGGCAAAATATGTGATTTTGCCCCTTTTGAGATTCCATTCGCGTAGATAAACATCACAACTTTTCCATCTTTGAAAAAATAAACGAGCAGGCGAAATACTTCACTCCGCCTGCCCTTCGCATTTACGATCTGAAGTTAAACTTAATCCTCCTTGCCAAGATACTTGAATGAAACCTTGACACGCGCGCGATAAGCCACAACCTTCCCATTCTCGAGCTTCATGTCAAGTGCGGCGACCTCGGCAATCCTGAGTTCCTGCAGGCTCTTCGACGCAGCCTCCACCGCGTTTTTCGCTGCCTCTTCCCACGAGTTTTCGCTCGTCCCTACCAACTCGATAATCTTGTACACGCTTTCTGCCATCTCTTGCTCCTCCTTTCTTCCAATACAAACTTCTCTAACCCCCAAAAATTCTATCAACAATCACGGCAAAAAACAAAAAATCACTCAGAAAAGATATCGTCAAAATCTTCAGCCTGTTTACCTTGAAGCATAAATGAAAAATGTTGAATGACAATTGGATCACCAGCAAACTGAATGGCCTCTCATGTGGTATTTGACCGCTTTCAATGGAGAGCCAAATCTTCCCTACCTCGATGAGGAACGGCTAAGCACCAGACCTAAAATTCTTTATCTAATGAAGTTCCTCGAAAGAATGAAATCCGAAAAGCCGCTCTTTCAGGCTGCTTTCATCAAGGCAGCCGACCAGACTGGTTCACAAAAATGTGTCATTGCAAGACCTGACCCCATCAGGACTTGCTTTGCTTTCTCTAAAGGTTTTTCTTTGGGACCAACCGGAACATCGGGCTCAATTCCCTTACCGTCTATCGCGTCTCCATTCGGGAGATAGTAAAGAGAAACAGTCAACTTGATTGCTCCTCCGTTATCAAGGTCATAGATTTTCTGGATTGAACCTTTTCCGTAAGTCTTTGAGCCAACAACAGTTGCTCTTCCGTGTTCTTTCAGAGCTCCGGTAACTATTTCGGAAGCGCTTGCGCTCATGCCATTCACAAGAACCACAAGGGGCTTTTCTGTCTCCTGTTCTGCGGTTGTGCGAGAAGCCATGCGTTTCTGACCCTTGAATTCATAGGAGACAACCACGCTTCCCCTCGGTAGAAACACGCTCGAAAGTTTGACCGCTTCATCCAGCAATCCCCCCTTGTTGTCTCTCAAGTCCAGAATGAAGCCTGAAACTCCCTTTTTATTCATTTCCGCTACTGTTTTTCTAACTTTTTCCCCGATGCCCTTGCTGAAATCGAGAACCGTGATATGCCCGAATCTTCCATCAAGAATCTCTGTCTCGAGGTCAGGAGTTGTTATCTTTTCCCGGGTTATTTTGAACTTTAACTCCTTTTTCGCTCCCTCTCTTTGAACCGCTATCTCGACTTTCGTCCCCCTTTTTCCCCTTATCCAGCTCACAACCACATCGAGGTCAACCCCCTTTGTGCTTCTACCATCAACACTCATTATGAGATCGCGGCTCTTGACGCCCGCTCTTTTGGCAGGTGAGCCCTTCAGCACCTTAAAGACTTTCGGCCTGCTCTGTTTTTCATCCTCACGAAGAACAATGCCGGTGCCATAAAACGAACCGGATAGGTCTTCGTCTATCCTCTTATTATCAATCGCGTCAAAATAGCAACTATGCTTGTCACCAAGTGCTTTGACAAGCGCTTTGATTCCAATGTCTTCGAGTTTGGAGGAAGATTTTATACCTTTTGCCTTCGCCTTCTCCACCGCTTCTTCCGCGGCAGAAACAACCTTTTCCTTCGAATACTCTTTGAGGTAGTAGTTCTTTATGTCAAAAACTGCCTCACGGTAGGACTCGGATTCATTCAAACCAAACTCGCTTGCACGTTTTTTCTCGCCTTGAAAGAGGACAATGTCAATCAGAATGCCGGCACCTATTATAAGTGCCACAACTAAAATGCCGACAAGCGTGAAAACCAAAGTCCTTCTTTTATGAGTGCGACGCGGAGGACCGCCGTAAGGAGGAGCAGGCATTCCTTCAGGGAAAAGCCCGGTCTGGTAGTAGGACGCATCTTCAGCTGAATGCTTCGCATCTTTATTAGAATCGCTCATATCGTATTCCTTCGTAGTTGAACGCGATAAATGTTATCAAAAAAAGACATTCAAGCGGTAAACGCAAAAAGAAAACTTCAAAACACCCTTGATGGCATCCCGAGCCTGATTGTTAGTATGTATTTAGGCAATGCTTCGCTTTTTTTCGCAAGCAAAACCCGCAACTGCGCCAGACTGAACGGATTTGCCAGATTAGTCCCGCTTATACTTCTATGTATCTTCGCAAAGCAAAGTTGCTTCCCAAAGCGCCAATTATCATACCAACGAGTATGAGCAGGAATGAAAGCAAAACCAGGTAGCCTGTAGAGATAAGATTGGCTTCGGCAGCCGCCTCGACTTTTGTCATAAGCCATGAGTGAATCATAATCGCAACAATAATACCTACAATGGCGCCCGTAATTCCCTCAAAAACACCCTCAACAATGAAAGGCCATCTTATGAACCAGTTAGTAGCCCCAACCAATTTCATGATTCCAATTTCATTTCTGCGGGCGTAGATTGCCATCCGTATAGTAATAGAAACAAGCGAAACTGCGACAATAGCAAAAGCCACTACAACAACAAACCCAATTTTCTGAATCGCGCCAGTCCACTTCAGTACTTTGTTGACAACATCCTCGGGGAACTTTATCTCTTTCTTACCGTTCTCATCAACGCTTATCTCGGGTCTGTTCATGAGCCTCTGTGCCACCGCCTTATTATACTTGGGGTCTTTCATTCGAACCTTGAATTCGGCAGGCAGTGGGTTACCTTCAATCTGCTCGATAATGTCAGGGCTATCCTTATACATTTCCTTGAACTCCTCGAGCGCTTCTTCTTTTGAAATGAATCTCACGCTTTTCACCTCGGGCATCTTTTTTATGAAGCGCTCGAGACTATCTCTCTCCTCGGCAGTTACCTCATCTTTCAGGAACACGCGTATCTCATCAACCCTGTATTTGAGATTGGTTGCAAGACCATCCCCAGCGTGAACAACCATCCCGACAAAGCCAAGTAACACAAGGGAAAGACTCGTTACCATAACAGCGGCAACAGTAAGCGCCATATTCCGCCGCATGCTCGTCGTTGCTTCCCTTAAGAAATAAAATGCGTTAACTGCCATAACCGTAGACACCCCTTAACTGGTCTCTGACGACCCTTCCCTCTTTTAACTCGATTACCCGTTTCTTGAAGGTGTTCACAATGTCTTGATCATGCGTCGCCATCAAAACAGTGGTTCCAGTATTATTGATCTTCTCAAGAAGCTTCACTATTCCGTGAGACATCGAGGGGTCGAGATTCCCGGTTGGCTCATCGGCAAGCAGTATTGGAGGTCTGTTCACAAATGCCCTTGCAATCGAAACTCGCTGCTGCTCCCCGCCGGAGAGCTCATCCGGATATGAGTCGAGTTTGTGGCTCAAACCCACGAGTCTCAAGACCTCGGGGACATAGGCTTCTATGATCCTTCTCGGTCTTCCGGTAACCTCAAGTGCGTAGCCAACGTTCTCATAGACGGTCTTGTTTGGAAGGAGTTTGAAATCCTGAAAAACGCAGCCCACCTTCCTTCTCAAATAGGGAACTTTCCACTTCTTTATTTCGCTGAGATTCGTATCGGCAATGTATATTTCACCGTTCGTTGGCAACTCCTCTTTCAGAATCAACTTGAAGAAAGTCGATTTTCCGGAACCAGTCGGTCCAACAATAAAGGCAAATTCCTTTTTTTCAATGTCAACTGTTACATCCTCTAAGGCATAGACATTTCCATGATAGACCTTTGTGACTCTGCGAAACCTTATCACTTTCCATACCTCCAAAAAAATCTTCTCATCTGTTGCCTATGATAACTAATGTTAATATTGTTTTCAACTGTTAAGTGCTGCTCTATTTTGACAACTACCGTGTGGGCATCCATCAAAAGTCTGCATACGAATACTTACGCGTTAGGTAGAAATATCCTTCCCTCTGCCTCTCAAGAATTTCAAAACGGAATCAGCGTTTCTGTTTACAACAAACTCCTCATCTATCTCCGCCTCATCTATAAGACGAAGCGCCTCATCGAAAACGCCCACCAACTCCGCCTCGTGCGCATCACTACCAACAACAATCCTTGCCCCAACCTTCTTTATCTCCGAAAGTATCTTTCTGCAGTTTTTCTCGCTTCCCTTCCTGACAAAAGTGAATGACGCATTATTGATCTCAATCAGCACTCCCTTCCGGTGAGCTGCTCTTACCACCTTCTCGTAGTCAACGGGAAAAAGAGGGTTACCAGGGTGAACGAGTACATCCGCAATCCCCTTCTCAATGACCCTGAGAATCGCAATTGTATTTTCCTCGACACTTTTTCCCTCATATCCACAACCGGGATGAAATCCGGCGCCAACAATGTCGAGGGTGGTCAAAATCTTTTCCGGCAAATCAAGTGAGCCATCCATGTCAATCACGTTACACTCGGCTCCTCGAAGAATTCGAACACCGGAAATCTCGCGAGGGAGCGCTATCAAATTGCTGAAATGATAGATGTGCGGTCCTCCAGGCATTGCCGGACCATGGTCTGTTATTCCCACCATCTCAAGCCCACGTGACGAAGCAATGTTGCAAATCTCTCTTGTGGTGGAATAACCATGTCCACTTGATATCGTATGTACATGAAGGTCTGCTCTTAGATTCATTGCTCACGATTTCTCAATGCGACTCGCCACTCTCGTTTCCTGCTTTTCTCCATCTCAATGCTTCTTCAATAAACTCTTCAATCTCGCCATCCATAACCGCCTGAACATTTCCCTTTTCGAGACCCGTCCTGTGGTCCTTGACAAGTTGATATGGCTGAAAAATGTAGGAGCGTATCTGGTTCCCCCAGGCAATGTCTTTTCTTTCACCTCGAAGTGTTTGTATCTCCTCCTCCTTCTTCTTTCTTTCGAGCTCGAAAAGTCGCGATTTCAATATTCTCATCGCAACTGTTTTGTTGCTTGTTTGAGAACGCTCATTCTGGCACTGGACTACCATGCCGGTTGGTAAATGCGTAACTCTTACCGCTGAATCTGTCACATTCACATGCTGACCGCCCGCGCCCGAAGAATGAAATGTATCAACTCTCAAATCCTTAGGGTCAATCTCAATTTCGATTTCCTCTCCAACCTCGGGTATGACATCAAGGGATACGAAAGACGTGTGTCGTCTTTTCGAAAAATCAAAGGGAGAGATTCTGACAAGTCTATGAACTCCCTTCTCCACTGAGAGAAGCCCGTATGCATATTCGCCCTTGACCGTAAAAGTCGCACTCTTTACTCCGGCACCTTCACCGGGCTGTACATCATTCAAATCAACCTCGAATTTTCTTTCCCCCGCCCATCGAAGGTACATCCTCAAAAGCATCGCCGCCCAGTCCTGAGATTCAAGGCCGCCAGCGCCTGGATGCAGTGAAACAATCGCGTTGCCCCTATCGAACTCACCCGTAAGAAGAGAGTTTCTCTCGATTTCATTTAGCTCTTGATCAAGTGATACAATCCCATTTTCTATTTCTGGTTCAAAGGAGGGATCGTTCTCGCTCAATCCGAGCCTATTCATTTCTCCAAGCTCACTAATATGACTTGAAATCCGATCATAAAGGGAAACCTTGTCATCGAGCCTGGAAAGGCGAGACATCAATTTTCTTGCATTTTCCTGGTCTTCCCAGAAGTCAGGCGAACTTGATAGTTTTCGGAGTTTTTCGATCTCGGGGCGCGAGGATTCTACTTCAAAGATACTCACCCATTTTCTTTAGTCTTGAGAGTCGTTTTTCTATCTCGCTGCCAAAGTCAGTCACCATCATCGATCACCTCAATCTGAACATAAGACATATAACGATCACCGACCCAAGTGCTCCATTCCATAAATACGGTTGCATTCGATCGCCGATCCATCCACAGAAGAGGGTTCCGCTCCCTCCGAGTACAACAGAAGTACGCGTCAGTAGCGCGCCTTGCGTTAGCGGCGCCTCGACGCTCTCTCTATACGACACCGTATCTATGGAACGGAACGCTAAGTCAGGTTACCACATGACATCGAGTAAAAGAATAGTTACGCAATAAGACCTTTAACAAAATGCGGGAGTTTCCTGAACCAAACCCGGTAATCGCATTGTTCATATCGTACTATTCAATAAATGGAGGGGCAAAAATGAAAATGTGTCATTGCAAGACCTGACCCCATGACTGACCCCATGACCCCACAAGACCTGACCCCATGACCCCAAAGGTTCAAGCCCCACAGCATTTCTTGTACTTCTTTCCGCTTCCGCACGGGCAGGGATCGTTTCTCCCAATTTTCTCGTGCCGCCGCTGTTGCGGAACTTCCTCCTCACCACCGGAACTCTCAACTACGCTCAATGGCATTCTTTCCCTTTCAACTTCAACGACCTGAGCATGGAAGATGTACCTTGCAAATTCCGTCTTTATCGATTCTGTCATTGATTGAAACATGTCGAACGCCTCTGCCTGGTACTCAACAAGCGGGTCGTGTCCTGCCATGCCCCTCAAACCGATTCCTTCCTGAAGATAATCGAGCTCATAGAGATGCTCCCGCCATTTATTGTCGAGCACCTCGAGCATTACCCATCTCTCCAGTTCCCTCATCATTTGAGAACCAATCTGCTCTTCCCGCTCCTCATATACCCTCAAGGCATCTTCAACCAGCATATCCTTGAGTTCCTCCTGGCTCATTCCCTCAACATCGAGGTCATCGAGCGAGATATTGGTTGGAAATACCTGAGAAATATATGTAAAAAGGCCGCTGAAGTCCCATTCCTCCGGAAAAACCTGCGGATTCGCAAAAATGTCAACAGCGCTCCCTATTGCCTCCTCGACCCATTCGAGAGCAAGCTGGTGGAACTCTTTCCCTTCAAGAAGGCGATTTCTCTCCCCGTAAACAACCTCTCTCTGTTTATTCATCACATCGTCATACTTCAAGAGGTTCTTCCTTATCTCGAAGTTTTGAGCCTCAACCTGCTTCTGGGCTGATTCTATTGCTTTCGTAACCAACTTGTGTTCGATTGGAATGTCATCGGGAAAATTGAACCTGTCCATCAGGTTTGCTATTGCCTGGGGAGCAAACCTTCGCATCAGGTCATCCTCCAAAGAAAGATAGAACCTCGAAACACCCGGGTCGCCCTGACGCCCTGAACGACCTCTCAACTGGTTGTCAATTCTTCTCGCTTCGTGCCTTTCAGTCCCTATTACTTTAAGACCACCGAGTTCAACTACTCCTTCGCCAAGCTTTATGTCGGTTCCCCTTCCAGCCATGTTCGTAGCAATCGTAACCGTGTTCTTCTGCCCGGCTAAAGCGACTATCTGCGCCTCCCTTTCATGATGTTTGGCATTGAGAACCTGATGCGGTATGCCCTGCTTCTCGAGCATCTTGGAAAGCCTTTCTGATTTTTCAATCGAAACAGTCCCCACGAGCACAGGTTGCCCTCTCTCGTAACAAGCGCATATATCGTCCGCCACAGCCTCGAATTTTATCTTTTCCGTTTTGTAAATCAGGTCCGGCAGGTCTTCTCTTATCATCGGCTCATTCGTAGGGATTACAACCGTATCGAGACCATACGTGAGCTTGAATTCATCAGCCTCCGTCGCAGCGGTTCCTGTCATTCCCGCTAACTTCTCATACATTCTGAAGTAGTTTTGGAATGTTATCGTCGCAAGAGTCTGGTTTTCTTCCCTTATTCTCACATTTTCCTTCGCCTCTATTGCCTGATGGATACCATCCGAGTAACGACGACCCGTCATCAGTCTGCCTGTGAACTCGTCAACTATTATGACCTCGCCATTCTTTATGATGTATTCAACCTCGTTCTGAAATAGCTCCTTTGCCTTTATCGCGGCATCCAGATGATGAATGAGATTTGCGTAAACATTATCGTAGAGATTATCAACTCCAAGAATCTCCTCGACCTTTTCAATCCCCTCCTCGGTAACCGCCACAGTTCTCGTCTTCTCATCAATCTCGTAGTCAACATCGCGCTTGAGTCTCTTGGCTACCTGAGAAAAGCGCCTGTACCACTTTACTGATTCAGTAGCAGCTCCACTTATGATTAACGGAGTTCGCGCCTCGTCAATGAGAATGCTGTCAACCTCATCAACTATCGCATAGTAATGACCCCTCTGCACTTTCTCGTCCAGAGACATGACCATGTTGTCACGAAGATAGTCAAAGCCAAACTCGTTATTCGTTCCGTAAGTTACATCACAGGCATACTCCCTCTTCCTTTCGGCAGGTCCCATGTGAGCCTGGATAACTCCAACATCCATTTTCAGCGCGCGATAAATCTCACCCATCCAGACGCTATCGCGTTTTGCCAGATAGTCGTTCACAGTGACAACGTGAACTCCCGCCTTTGACAGGTGATTGAGAAAAACCGGCAGAGTCGCAACAAGCGTCTTTCCTTCGCCGGTCTTCATCTCCGCGATTTTTCCCCGGTGAAGAGCGATCCCTCCCATTATCTGAACGTCAAAGTGTCTCTCCCCGAGCTTTCTTTTTGCAACTTCACGAACAACAGCAAATGCCTCAGGGAGAAGTTCATCAAGGGACTCGCCGGCTTCATGCCTTGCTCTAAACTCATCAGTCATCGAAGAAAGGTCTTCATCGGAAAGTTTCTCAAACCGTGGTTCAAGTGAGTTTATGTAACCAACAGCCTCTTCGAGTTCCCTAATCTTCTGGTTCTCGCCAAAACGCAGCGCTTTCTGAACTGACTTCAGCATCGAAACTCAAATCCTCACCAGATATTCTCGGCAACACCTTCGCGATTGCCCTCAATACCTTGCTATCGTACTTCACGCCTCTCTCGAGATTCATCTCGGTCAATGCTTCACTCTCGGACAAGGGCTCCTTGTCGTCGCTTCCAGTTATGAGATTCTCAAAATCCTCCGCTGCCTTCAAAATTCCGGAGCCAACACTAACAGCCCTGCTTTTTCGGGGATCAACGACTCTCTTCTCCAATCCGCCTCTTCCCCTCAGTATCTCCGAAGCAACTTTTAGGTAATCAACCTTTCCAAGAATATCTTCGCCACCCGAAACGACCTCTTCAACCCCAAGAAGACGGTCCTGCTCAGATACGTGTTCCTCTTCCCTCGCTATGACACCGATGTCATGAAGATACGCGGCGTATTCCACCTGCCTCGTATCCTCAGGGCCAAGTCCAAGTTCGCGCGCGACCGCTCCCGCAAGAGTTGCGAGCCGCTTGGAATGACCCGGGGGTATCTTCCCAATTTCCTCCGGAATAACGGAGAGCGTCTTTACCGTGCCCAAAAGATAGATATCAGCAGCAGCAATCCTGTTGTATGCATATCTTATTACCGCAAGCAAGGGCAGAACAAGAATAACGAACCAGTTTCCAATGCCAATAAACACAAGCCCCATAAGAACACCAAGAAAACCAATGGCGATAAACGGAACCCAGTATTTCCTCAATACGCTTGAAAAATAGGCTCCGGCGGGATATTGACCTTCCTTTGAGAGCATATATGAAAGGCGAAGAACATGGGCAATGAACAGGAAGGCAGCGGCAATCGCTGACGCGATCAGAATCCCGGGCCAGTAATGTCCCTGTAGTTCGGGTTTTTCGGGAAGAACGTTCAAAAGAAGCCTGTATATCAGCACGAAAGCCCCAACAGCAGAATAATCAAATAACAATTCAAGAATTCTTTCCTTGCTGATTTCTTTATTTCGTTCCGTTACAAGAGTTACAAGCGAACCGATCAGGAAAATCCAAACGACCTCAACAGCAGGATCTTTGATGGGAAGTGCAACGAGTGCTCCTATGAGAGGGGCAAGACCAAGGCTCAACCTCGCACCGTCCCTCAACTCTATGTCGAAGTTCGCGCAAACAGTAAAGAGAACCAGGAAAAAAACCGTGTTCGTGAAATCTATCTTGCTTACATTCGTAAAAACGATGCTCAATGCAAGAGTAACAAGAGAGGCAATTACCGCAGCAATAAAAACTTTATCCACGCCACCACCACGAACCCCCCGACGAGATGTAACGCGTTCCTTTCGCTCGTGGCGCTCTTCAGCAGGAGTCTCAACCAGTTCATCAGGCGCACCTTCTGATTCTAAATCCTCAGTCGCAGCCTCTATTTCATGCTCTTTAGAACTCTCGCTCGAACTAAAGGATTCTGCTTCACGCCACTCTTCATGGAGAAACGATTCCTGACTACTCTTTCTTCTTTTCTTTCTTCTCCGCCCTGTCTTCTTTCGTAAACTGGCGGACTCTTTTTCTTCGAATTCTTCTGGTTCCAACTTCCGTCCGCTCCCATCCCTCTATATCCTTTTCTATTCCACTCTTTAGCTCCTCATAATGCTCGATACCGCTCACATCTCCGGTTTCTTTCTCTTCGTTGGCAGTCTCCTTTTCCTTGAGAGCCTCCTCGAGCGTTGGCTGTTCTTCCACAGTAACAGGCTCTTCTTTGACATAAGACTCAGGAACCTTCAGGGGGTCCTGTCGAGCCCCCTCCCATATTCCTTTCCTCACAACAATATTTACGAACGCATCCACTACTTCGGGATCAAACTGGATGCCCTTCGCCCTTATTATCTCAGACACCGCACCATAAGCATCAAGCGGTTCCCTTCTCGGGCTCGGTCTTTGCATTGCATCAAACGCGTCGGCAACCGCGAGAATCCTGGAGCCCATTGGTATCGCATCACCAGCAAGCCCATCAACGTACCCACTTCCATCAGTCATCTCGTGGTGATGCAGAACAGCCGGCGCAACAGGCTCTATGGATGATTCTTTCGAAAGTATTTCTCCCGCAATAAGAGGATGTTTCTTGATCTCCTCCCATTCCTCGGGGCCAAGCATTTCTGCTTTTGCAAAAATCTGAGGGTTCAATGGTAGTTTCCCAATATCATGCAGAAGCGCTGCCCTCCTCATGAAGTGAATGTCCTCATCGTTCAAGCCCAATTCCTCGGCAATCTCGACCGACATTTCCGCAACCGCTACCGAGTGCCCCTTGCTGAACAAGGAACGTTCCTCAATAGCTTCCACGACAGCAAGACTGGTTTCATCACAAACATCACGCATTGCCTCATATCTCGTATATACAACTCTCATCCCAAGAAGTGGAGCAAAAAGCAATACGAGCGCAGGAACTTCGAGCCTCACATAAAGTATCGCCGACAGGAAACCTATAACTGAATAGACGAAGTATGAGAGCAGTTTCGGAAGCATCTTCTTTAACCAGAAGCGGTAAAGACTCTCGCTCTTACGTGCGAGCAACGGCGTGACAAGGCAGGTATTTACGGCGAAAAAAACTATAGTTGCAAGCAGCCATGGAAATACGAGACCTCCGGCGTTCTTCAATCCCGGATTTAAGACTTCACCTCCGGTGTGGCTGAAGACCCATGCCGCCAGACCAGCACTGAGGAAGTACTGACAGGTATTGAACGCAACTCTCCTTACCCCGCTCTCCTCGCGCTCCATCCAGAAAACGGGTATCCCGAATAGCGAAATGAGAGAAGCAACAAGCGGTCCAGAAGTCATCATCGCAACCACAACTGGAATCATTGCAAGAGAAAGTCTCCCGCCTCCTTTGAGCGGAAGCGCAAAAAGTTCAGAGGCAAGGAAAAAAAGCCCCATCAATAGAAGTACCCACCAGTTCTCTTTCTGGTAAGTCAATATGAGTAAGACGAGCACTCCGAGTGAGGCAATGAAAGCCACAGCCATTGTATTGTCGCGACGCTCACCATCACCAAGGAAACCCGACGTGCCTTTTTTTTCTTTCTTTCCAAACAATTCCTCGTCAAATTCGAGTTTCTTTCCTACCACCTTATGCCAGCCCCTCCCATGAGCAATAACTCAGCGAGATACTTCAATACTTTCTTGATGGTCACAATTGTATTTGCCATGTTGATCTCTATCTATTTGTTTCTATTATTCCATGACCCTCGTCCGAGCGGCGATAAGCGATGCAAACGCGGTCAGTCAGGGCATTCAGAAAAACAAAGAAATCATGCCCAAGCATATCCATCTGCAAAACTGCCTCTTCCGGGTCCATTGGTTTCAACTGTACTTTCTTGTTTCGAATAATCTGCGAACTGTCTATTTTCTCACCTGGCTCCGCAAGAACATATTTTGCCGTCTTGCTGCCAGAGTGAGTTCTGACAATCTGCTTTTCGTGAAACTTTTTTATCTGGCGCAGCATCTTGTTGGTCGCCTTGTCAATAGCCGCGTACATATCATAATCGCGCTCAGCAGCCCTCAGAATAGCCCCGTCCCCGGAAAGCGTAAGATCTACCTTCTGATTTTTCTTGATGCTCGGGTTTTTCTCAACCGCAAGCCTTACCTCAAGCTCTATAAAGTCAAGTCCAAGTTTTCCTATCTTTGAAACTTTCTCTTCAGTGTAATTCCTCAGCGCCTCGGTTACCTCTAAATTCTTGCCCTTCACAATGGTTTCCATCAGCACCACCCCTCAAAACATACTTCTTGAAGGAACCCTTACCTAACTTGGAAAGTTAGATCTCACACACGCAAATACCTTTAGCCCGCATAGTTTTGAACTTACATATCCAACAAGAAACCTCAAAATTTGCCACACAATAGCACGCATCACTTTTTTTTAGACTATCACAGGGCTCTTCAGGTGTCCACAAAGGAAATCGTGTCATTATCTTCTTAGGAATTGTTACAAATCTGAAAGGGAATAATAAGGCGGGTTCCGCTGACCTGGTCTTTGCCCCCACACTCGCCTGCTGAGGTTTTGCAGGCTTGCCAATTTACAAACCCACGCCACCTTCTCTCCCTTTGAAAGAAGGCAGGACTAACACCTAAGCCGCACCATGCTCAGCAACCATTAGTTGCCTTACGTGGGTCGCTTTGCCTGCGGCTGGCATCGACTTTCAACCACAGACCGAAACCCGCCTACAAAAATATTTTTAGCCCCTGCCATGTAGCTGACAATATGTAGCTGACAATAGTTTCAATCTAATTTGTCCGATATGACTCGCCCGATTATCTTTTTAGCAACCTCGTCACTGCTCACATCGTAGCTCGAAGACTCAATTGCTTTCTTTACTTTCTCTACTCTATCCTTCCTTACCACAGGAGTATCACCTATTGTTTTCACAACCTCCTTGACCGATTCGAGATCTTTCGAGTTTTCCTTTTTTTTGGTCTCGGTCCTTCCAGCATTCTTTTTCTTTTTCAGTGAATCGAGCGTGTTTTGTATTTCCCTGTCGGACAACTGCATATCCACCCGCCCTTTCAATCGCAACTCGACCTCAAGAAAAGTATCGGTAGTTGAAATTCTCAACTGAAATAACCATGAAACCGAAGTTAGATTCCAAAACGCCTTTCGTTTATGAAAAACGCAATATTTATATGAATTTATCATTCTTGCGGGTGATGAACAAGCAGAAATTTCCCATATTTCTTTTTAGAATCGGCCAGAATAGTGATTTTGAAATTTCTACTTACTTGCTCTTATAGACTCTCAAAGGCACAAGCGCAGCAACAAGAATGTGAACCGATGTTGCGCCGCCCGAAAAAAGAGTGGAAGCACACTCGAGAACTGTCGCGCCCGTGGTCAAAACATCATCTACAAGAAGAACTCCCCGGTTTTTCTGTGCATCTCCAGATACTTCGAAAGCGCCCTTGACATTCTGCTGGCGACCGGTACGTGGCAACTCGTCCTGATCAAAAGTTTTTCTTGTTTTTACCAGCAACGATGAGCACTTCCTTCCGAAATGCGAAGATACTGCGCGAGCGAGCAATTCCGCGGGGTTATAACCCCTTTCCGTGACCTTTTTCCTTTCGGATGGCACAAATGTAATTATATCCGGGTGAGAAAATGAGGGGTCATTCCCGCAAGCAACCACCATCATTCTACCAAGTGGAATGGCACTCTCCCTGTAGCCGGACTTGAGTTTCATCACGAGTTCTCTTGTTTCTCCCCTGTACTCACCTCCCGCCCTTACGCCTGATACCTTGCAAATATCACAAATCTCTTCAAGGGCATACTCGTACTGGGATGTTTTCGTGGAAGAAACCTTTTTCTCAAGACAACTTGAGCAAAGTAACCCCGTGCCTTGCAAACCACAGCAGACACATTTTGAAGGGAAAACCAGTTCGATAAGCTCTCTTTTTGCTTGCTGAAGACCCTTTTTTGAACAAACGCTCAGTAGCAAAGGAGATTCACGCACCTGTTCTAACCGTTCCCGTAGGATTCCGCAGGAAATGTTTTGGCAAGTTTTTGCTTGCTCTGCTAATATAGAATACAGGAATTCCCTAAATAAATCAAGAGCCGTGAAGACTATGGAGGCTTTTTTCAAAGGGGGGTCTCGCTATCCCTTCCTCGGTTACTATTCCGGAGATATATTCTGCCGGGGTGATATCGAAAGCCGGATTGTAAACAGGAGCATTCTCGGGAGCAATTCTCAATCCCGAAATCGAGCGCACCTCTACCGGGTCTCTGCGTTCAATCTTTATTTCATCACCGCACCTGCATGAAAAATCCACAGTTGAAAGAGGAGCGGCAATATAGAATGGAATCCCGTGCGCACGCGCGAGAACAGCAAGGCTGTATGTTCCAACCTTGTTAGCGGCATCGCCATTCAAGCAGATTCTGTCAGCCCCCGTTATGGCAAGGTTTATTTTACCCTCTCTCATGACCATTCCAGCCATTCCATCAGTCAGAAGAGTATATGGAACCCCGGCACGCTCGAGTTCCCATGACGAAAGCCTTGCTCCCTGAAGAAGGGGTCTGGTCTCATCTACATAGACATGGATTTTCTTGCCGCGCTTGTGCGCCTCGATGAGAATGCTCAAGGCAGTGCCAAACCTGAGCGCAGCAAGCGCACCGGAATTACAATGAGTAATAATCCCTATTCCATCCTTGATGATTTCCTGCCCGACTTCGACGATTTTCTTGTTGGTCTCGACCGTAACGCTTGCAATTCTCATGGCACGTTCTTCAAGTTCCTCCATCAGTGTTTTTTCATCCACGCCCCAGGCTCCATCGAGCAATTCCTGCATCTGCTCGAGAGCCCAGAAGAGATTTCGAGCGGTAGGTCTTGTTGAGGCAATCAAATCAACTGCTTCTCTAACTGCCTTTATGATGCTTTCCGTATCTCCATGCGAGGAAATCGCTCCAAGAAGAACACCGAAAGCGGCAGCAATTCCAATAGCCATCGCCCCTCTTACGGAAAGCCTTTTTATGGCATTCGCAACTTCGGATGGAGTCCTCAACTCAAGAAATCTCAGATCGGATGGAAGCGCATTTTGGTCGAGAATGTAAAGTGCGCCGTTTTCGAATCTGATTGAGTCATCTTCGGTAAACTGGAAAGATTCAAGTCCCAACTTCATTCGGAACCATTTCCCGAGGAAAGTATGAAAGCAATCTTACAACAAGCCTCCAGAGCCTCTGCTCTGTCAATCGCATCATCAAGGTCCGTGCCCATGACAACGGGACCCTGCTGCTCGATGATAACAACATGATTTTCCCGCATCGCAGAACTCACCGCGCCTGCAAGCCCCGCGGTTCGAGGTCTGTAATAAGGCACAAAAGCAACGCCTCCAAGATTCTCGAGATGCGGCATTGCTTTCTCAACACCTTTCTTCCCCCTGTGAGCAAGAGCAACCGCGTATGGGGAGTACACTCTTATCACAGCCTGGCATTCGTTCTGTGTTTTTAGAACCTGATAATGAATTGCGGTGTCATCACTGAGGGACTTTCGCTTCTCATCCTGCGCGATGCCTTCTCCATTCAAAACAATGAGATCGTCCTCGCATAAACTACCGAGTCTGGAGCCCTTTCGGGTAATCACAATCTCATTCTCACTTAGTCTCGAACCAATCGATCCAAGGGTCCCCGCTACAAGACCGGAAGCATACATTCTCTTTCCCGCGGAAATCATCGCGTCTTTTCTGCGCAGCTTCAAAAAACCACCTCTCTATGTTCCAAGAGTCCAGGACTCGAGGTAATCTTTCTGCTCGGGGGTAAGCTGGTCTATTTCTATGCCAAGCGTTTCGAGCTTGAGCCTTGCAATTTCGCTGTCAATATCAGCGGGAACCCTGTAAACCTTCCTTTCGAGATCATTAGAGTTCGAGAGCGCGTATTCCACAGACAGCGCCTGATTTGAGAAACTCAAATCCATGACACAGGCTGGATGCCCCTCGGCTGCCGCGAGATTCACGAGCCTTCCCTCACCGAGCAGATATACTCTTCTCCCATCAGAAAGGCGAAATTCCTCAACATGCTCCCTTATCCTAATTCTGCTTTCACACATGCTCTCAAGTGCAGGAATGTCTATCTCGACGTCAAAATGCCCTGAATTGCAGACAACTGCCCTGTCCTTCATGAGATCGAAGTGCTCGCGCCTTATCACATGTTTGTCGCCAGTGGCAGTGATAAAGATGTCTCCCCTTCGTGCCGCCTCGAGGGAACTCATGACCTCAAATCCATCCATTACCGCTTCTAATGCTTTCAACGAATCAACTTCCACCACAATAACATTAGAGCCCATGCCCTTTGCCCTCGAAGATATTCCTTTGCCGCACATGCCATATCCAAAGACAACGAGCACTCTTCCAGCAAGAAGCAGGTTCGTGGCGCGAATTATTCCGTCGAGTGTTGACTGACCAGTTCCATACCGGTTGTCAAAGAGATGCTTAGAGTATGCGTCATTCACGGCAATCACGGGATAGAGAAGCACTCCCATCTTCTCCATGCTTTTGAGCCTTATTACCCCGGTGGTCGTCTCCTCTGTTCCAACTAAGACTCTTTTTGCGCGCTCCTCATACTTCCTGTGAAAAGTGGTGATGAGGTCCGCTCCATCATCCATGGTAACAACGGGCTCGCGTGAAAGGACGCTTTCTATGTGCTGGTAATAAGTTTCGCCATCCTCCCCCTTTCTCGCGAACACACTGATTCCAAAATCCCTGACAAGCGAAGCGGCAACATCATCCTGGGTTGACAGAGGATTTGACGCGCAAAGGAAAACCTCCGCACCGCCAGCCTTGAGTGTTATCGCGAGATTCGCTGTTTCACTCGTCACATGAAGACACGCGCCAATTCTCGTTCCTTTGAGGGGTTTTGTAGCCTCGAATCTCTTTCTTATCGACTCGAGGACTCTCATTTCAAGACCAGCCCACTCGATACGCTTCCTACCCGAAGAGGCAAGTTCAATATCCGTTATGTCGTAGTCCACTTTTCCCCTTTCTCTTTTGATTTCATCATGACTCTCTTGAGATATTAACGGAGTTCAAGCTATCAAAGCAACTCTCTCGATGAGACTATCGAGAAAGCCTTTCAGCTCTCCTACACTCTCGCGCACCCTGTTCAAAACAAACTCGTGTGTGATGCCAGAGGATGTCTGTGGAAGCAAAACATTCGAAATACAGGAAAGAGCGCCAACTTTCAATCCCGCGTACGCAGCAATCAATGCCTCAGGAGCAACTGACATTCCAACCAGGTCCGCCCCAAAAATCCTCAAGAGCGCCGCTTCGGCACCTGTCTCGTAACTTGGTCCGGGAACATAAGCATAAACTCCTCTTTCAACTCTCGAACCCTGCGGTAAACTCTTTTCAATCGCTTCCTTGATATCGTCCTGATAGATACTGGAAGCAGAAACATGGACAGATTTTTCATGCCTGTTAGTAATGCCTCTCAACGGATTCTCGCCAAAAAGCAATATGTGGTCATCTACGATTATGAAATCACCCAAGATATACGCGGGATTGAGTCCGCCAGCAGCAGAAAACAGGATGATTTTCCTGACCCCCGACAATGCATAAGCAAGAATCGGGAAACAGGCCTCAAGCATTGAATATCCTTCATAAAAGTGAGCACGCCCGACCTGAACAAGCACCTCACCGTAAACGGTGTCAACGACTCCAACATGCCCTTCGTGCCCTGGCACGCGAGGAACGGGGAAATTAGGAATCGACCTGAAATCCATATATCCTGCATTAAAATTTCTTCCCTCGAGAATAGCGTCCCAGCCAGTCCCTAAGATCAAAGCTATTTCGGGAATCTTCCCCAAGGAGGATTCAAGGTAATGCGCGGAATTTTCTGCAAGTCCCCAGGTGGATGGCAGCGTAATTTCAGGCATCCTCACTCACCTGAAAAAACACCCAGTCGCTTTTTCAACTCTTCGATTCGAGTTACCGGAGTTGGGTCTGTCCCGTAGGCGATGGCAAGATACGCGCTTGTGAAATCACCGAAATATATGATGTCAAGCATTCTTTCAATTCCGTTTTCACCTCTCGAAAAAACCTGGGTCATGCGCCCCACGAATTCCCCAATGAGTTCCATGGTTATTTCTATTCGCGCGGAAACCCTCTTGTTCTCTCCTGAGTCTCTCAAGAAAATCAGATGAGCCAAAGACCATACACTCTCGAGATTCTGCCATCCAACGGTCTCGTTGTGATTGAGTTCAGGAAATGAATTGTAGAACGCCAATACTTTGCTATTCTCGTTGAACTGACATTTCCAGCGCTCGGCTACCACCATGTTCGGTCCTTCGGAGCCATAAACAACCGGCATATACCCAAAAAGGTCTTTCGCAAGCCTCTTCGTTGGATTTTCTTCCACGGGTTTACCGGGAGAGAATTCCTTCGAACGAGCCTCCAACAAAGAAATAGAACCTTTGATCTTAGGAGTAACATCCTTGATGAGGTGAAGCTTCTCGAGCGCGCAAACGATTGGAACAAAAAGATAGGCAAGCGCCGCCCTCGGCTGAAAACCAGACGCGATATGAAAAACTGGTAGCCCTTTTGACGAGGCAATGTCGAGAAGCTTCCCGCCGCTCGTAATGGCTATGATTTTTGCCTTTCTTTCAATGGATTTTTCAACACAGGTCAAAGTCTCTTCCGTGTTTCCGGAGTAACTTACCGCAAAAACAAGACTGTTCTCTCCAACAAACTCCGGAAGCTCGTATCCCTTGACGGGAAGGCATGGAAGAAAAAGACCACTTTCCGGTAAATTCGCAACTATATCCCCGGAAATCCCCGAGCCGCCCATTCCGAGGACGATAACATTACTTATCTTTCCCATTTCGGGTATTTCTGTGGAAGAACCTATATCAAGCGCATGACGAATTTGCTCCGGAAAACGCGATAGCGTCTCGAGCATCCCTTCAGAATCAATTTGTTTCATTGCCCCGACATCATCAAGGTCTATCATCTTTCTCCATCCCGGTTTACAAATTTCGGTCAACAGAGTAAATCAACTTCTCGCCCTCTTTCACAAGAGCCTCTACTTCGGCTTCGGAGGTCGCCTCTGAATATATCCGCACCACCGATTCGGTTCCGGAAACCCTCAACATCAGCCAAGAGCCATCCTCCCTGTGAAACTTGAGTCCATCTATGGTCTCCGCATCCACCACCTTCTGACCTCCGATCTCGGAGGGTCTCAAATTCGGAAGGCTTGAAAGTAGCGATGCCTTCTGTGAGTGAGTTAATTCGATGTCCTTCCTCAGGTATACAAATTTCCTTCCGAGCTCTTCCATCAAACTGGTTATCAGCTGTCCAAGAGTTTTTTTATGAGTTGCCATAATCTCGATGAGAAGAAGACCAACAAGAATTCCATCTCTTTCGGGTATGTGATTCTTGATTCCGGTACCGCCTGATTCCTCTCCACCAATCAATATGTCCTCCTCGAGCATCAAATCGCAAATGTGCTTGAAGCCAACCGGCACCACGTGCAGTTTCAAATCATATCGCTCGCAGAGTCTATCTATCATGCTGGTTGTTGAAACGGTCTTCACGACATTACCGGTCCAACCGCGCTGCTCGATTAGGTGCTTGAGTAGAAGCGCAAAAACCATGTGCGAGCTTATGAACATTCCGGAAGCGTCAATCGCGGTAACGCGGTCAGCGTCGCCGTCCACCGCGATCCCAGCATGACATCCCCGTCGAACAACTGCTTCTCTCAAGTCATTCAAATTGGAGCCAATCGGCTCCGGCTGAAGACCCGGGAAGAGTGGGTTGTGAACACCATGGATTTCCTCGCAGGAAAGACCAAGCGTCTCGAGAGCTCTCTTCATGAGTCCCTGCCCGGCACCGTACATCGGGTCGAAGGTTATTTTCAAGTCGCCGGCATTTGAGATTTTCTCCGGATCAACCAAAGAGACGACTTTTTCAAGATATCGCGGTATCGGTTCAAAGAGCTCTATTTTCCCCTCTTTCAGGGCATCCTCGAACAGGACATCCGGTCTTGGGGGTGGCGAATTTTCGAGTATCCTCAGCTCCTTTTCTATTTCAGAAGTTATGGCAGTCGAAGCAGAGCCACCGTAAGGAGCCTTGAATTTTATGCCATCGTATCTGGGGGGGTTGTGACTTGCGGTTATCATAATCGCGCCATCCGTCTTCATGTCCATGGTTGCAAATGAAATTGATGGAGTTGGAACAAAAGTTTTTGAGATACGAACCTTTATGTTGTGTTCAGAGGCTGCCAGTGCGGAAACTTGAGCGAATCGGTCAGAAGAGAAGCGTGTGTCATATCCAATCAAGAGCTCAGGGATTCCTGAAGAATGTTTCAAAACGTACCTTGAAATTGCGCACGCAACCAACCACACTTTGTCGTAGGTAAAATCCTCAGCGATTACTCCCCGCCATCCATCCGTCCCGAAACTTATCGGCTCCATCTATACCCACGCCCTTCATACCCTTTCTCTCCAGTAGTTGAGAAGGTCCTCGAGAGTCTTCTCAAAAGGAATACCTGGTTCCCATCCTGTCGCCCTTCTAAATTTTGTGGCATCAGCCTCAAGGATCATGACATCAGAAGGGCGCATCCTTGACGAATCCTCCCTCACCTCTATTTCAACATCGCTCAACTTCAAGAGAATATCAAGCATTTCTCTTATGGTTACCGCTTTTCCGCTGCCGATGTTATAGACCTCGCCAGGCTCGCACTTTCCCGCCGCAAGCCAGTATGCCCTTATCATGTCTCGAACATCAGTAAAATCTCGTTTTGCCTTCAGGTTTCCAACATAGATAACCGGTTCATGTTTGCCCTTTTCAATGACCGCTATTTGCTTTGCGAAATTACTTGAAACAAAAACTTCCCCGCGCCTCGGTCCCGTATGATTGAAAGCGCGGGTTCTTATGGCTTGAAGACCGTAACTCTTGTGATATTGATAACCAAGTAGGTCCTGTCCAACCTTACTGACTCCATAGGGGCTGAGCGGCCTCAAAGGATTCGTTTCACTTATCGGAATCTCGTTCTCATATACCATTCCATATTCCTCACTCGAACCCGCTATCTGAATTTTCGTGTCAAATAACTTCAAATCACGCATTGCCTCAAAAACATTTATCTCGCTCACCAAATTGGTAACAACTGTTTCAACGGGAGCCTTCCATGAAGTTGGAACGAAACTCTGCGCCGCAAGATGAAAAATGTAATCCGGCTTTGCTTCGGCAAGACAGTGCCTTACCGCAACAGTGTCCTTCAAATCACAGTCAAAAAGCTTCATTGCGCCTTCTGGTATCTGCGATAGGTTGTCCATCCTGCTTCTCCAGCGAACCGTTCCAAATAACTCGACATCCCCTCTTGAAAGACAATACTCAGCAAGATGACTCCCAACAAATCCAGTAACGCCAGTAATGAGAACTCTCAAAAATACCTCCTCACCAAAAAGCCTATATGGAAGCGCTACTTTGAAAACCTTATTTTCCTCGAGCCAACCACTGCATCAGGCCAGATGCGAATACCCCTTCGGAGCTCGTTTCCCTCACCGATTTCGACATTATCCCCTAAAACAGCTTCCTCCGCAATATGAGTCTCGTCTCCTATCTTCGTATTCCTGCCAATAATGCTTCTTTCAACAATGCATCCTTTCCCCAAGCTTGACCCGTAGAGCACCACCGAACCCTCAACCTTCGAGCCTGCGCCAACAACTACGCCATCGCCAAGTGTCGTCAGGGGTCCGACACGCGCTCCTTTTGAAACCTTCACATTGTTGCCAACAACAACCGGAGGATGGAGTTCAGCAGTCTCAGAAACTATGAAGTCAGCACCGGCAAAAATCCCCTGTCTCACTTCATTTGCATTCAGAGGAACATTTATCTTCCCTTCGAGAATGTCATGATGCGCGGCGAGATATTTGGAAGGTGTCCCGAGGTCGAGCCAGTAACAATCAGATGGATACCCGTACATGGGAACTCCTCTATCGAGCAGGGATGGAAAAAGTTCGCGTTCGAAGGAATAATTCTTCCCGGGAGGAACTTCCTCCAGGACCCCTGGCTCGAGGACATACGTTCCAGCGTTTATCAGGTTGGTAACAACCTCATCCCACGATGGTTTTTCAAGAAATTCCTTTATTCTGCCATCGCCCTCGAGTGGAACGAGGCCATACGCGGTGGGGTCATCAACTGGAGTCAGGGTGATTGTTACCTTCGCCTCCTTTTCCCGGTGGTACTCAAAAAGCGCGTTGATATCGAGGTCCGTAAGGATATCGCCGTTGCACACGATAAAAGCCTCATCCCCAACATATTGCTCTACATTTTTTACCGCCCCACACGTGCCGAGCGGTTCCTTCTCGGTAACGTGAACGAGCTTCATGCCGAGCTTCTCACCAGTTCCAAAGTAATTATCAAAGAGTTCTGGCAAATATCCGGTAGAGAGAATCACTTCCTCAACACCGTATTCCCTCAAATGCAGAAGCTCGATCTCGAGAAATGGTATGTTTACAAGTGGCAAGAGAGGCTTCGGCGTGGTGATTGTAAGTGGTCTCAGGCGCGTACCGAATCCACCAACGAGCATCACCGCTTTCACTTATCCACCTCCTCGAGCAAGTTCTTTGTCCAACCAGTCTATTATCCACCAACGCATGACCGCCAGTAGGAAAGAGTATCCGCAAGAGTTTTTTCAAGTGGAATCTCGGGTTTCCAGCCTGTTTCTTCCCTTATCCTTCTTGCGTCGCCAAGTACAACGGGAATGTCGCTCGGTCTTGCTCTCTCCGGGTCCTCCTCTACCTTTATCTCGAGTTTCGCCATGCCAAGCAAAGTTCTTAGAATGTCATCAATCTGAACGGCGCTTTCGCTGCAGACGTTATATACCACCCCTCCCCTTCCCTTCTCCATCAAAAGCCTCAAAGCTCGAACGGTGTCCCGAACGTCGGTAAAATCTCTGCGCGCTTTTAAGTTTCCCACCTTTATTACGGGCTCCTTGATGCCAGCTTCGATTTCAGCAATCTGTTTCGCAAATGCAGAAACCACAAAATCCACGGATTGTGCGGGTCCGGCCTGATTGAAACTTCTCGTCACTATGACTCGCCATGAAAAAACCCTTTCGTACATGAGCCCCAACATCTCCTGACAAACCTTGCTCACGGCATAGTGGCTCGTCGGCCTCAAGGGAAAATCTTCTCCAACAGGCATACCTTCAGCCATCCCGTATTCCTCACTCGAACAGGCAATATGGATGGAAGTCTTGATCCCGAGCTCTCTCAAAGCTTCGAGCAGATTCAACTGCCCAAAGATATTCACCCGATAGGTTTCCACTGGATTCGCCCATGAACCCGCAACAGAAGCAAGCGCGGCAAGGTGAAAAATCGCATCGGGCTGGTAATCCCTCAAGAATTCCAAAACTTCCGCGTATTGGGTAATGTCAAGAACTCGATAACCAAGTTTCTTGCTTTCGGAAAGCGGTTTTCCCCTCAATCCTATTCCCTTGATCTCCGATTCCCAGAAACGTTCGATTTCATCTATCAGATGAAAGGCAACAAAGCCATCCGCCCCGGTTATCAGAACTCTTTTGAACTCAACTGGTTTCATGTTACCGCTTTCCCGGGGTAATCCCCTTTTTTGCTCCGCATATGAGACTTGCGAATCCTAAACAGAATATTCAAAAACACAAGAAGAGTGAATCTAAGGCAGATGCCCATGAAAACGAGCAAACTCACAAATGGCTTGAGTGGACCATCGTAGGTTTTTCTGTGAAATCTGAACATGCTCCTGTGGTGATGGTATAACATTCTTACCGGAACAACTTCGCTACTCTTGCCGATGTGATGAGTTATTAGCGACTTGGGCGTGAAATAAACTTTCCACCCAGCTTCCCTTAGCCTCCAGCATATGTCCACATCCTCAACATACATGTGGTAATCCTCATCAAATCCACCGACATCATCAAATGCCTTTCGCTTGAAGGCAATGAACGCGCCTGAAACCCAATCCACTTCCATTTCAGTTTCATGGTCACATTCCATCTTGCGATACTTTTTCGTGTATGGATTCTCTGGTTTCAAAAGACCCAGGAACGCGTGAAAGAACGCGGTTTTGATATCGGGGAATTCCCTGCACGAATATTGAGTAGTTCCATCTGGATTCAATACGGAAGGACCTGCCGCCCCGGCGTCTTTTCTTCTCCCAAAAACTTCAATAATCCCGGACACTGATTCTTTACCGAGTACAACATCGCTGTTCATGAAAATCAAATAGTCACCGCGAGAAATCGAAAAACCCTGGTTGCATGCCTTCGCGTATCCTTCGTTTTTGACGCCCCACACGAGACTTGCCTCAGGAAAATCACCAAGAACCATTTCAGGGCTTCCATCCGAAGAATTGTTATCCACCACAATAATCTCGAGTTCGCCATCGAAATCCTGCTCTAAAAGAGAGCAAAGACACGTCCTCAAGTAATCCCTCGTGTTCCGATTGACTACTATTACGGATACAATTTCTCGACTCACGCTAAGTGCTCCATCCCGTAAATACGATTGCATTCGATCGCCGATCCATCCGCAGAAGAGCGTTCCGCTCCCTCCGAGTACAACAGAAGTACGCGTCGGTCGTGCGCCTTGCGGGAGCGGCGCCTCGACGCTCTCGGTACGACACCATATCTGTGGAACAGAACACCTAAGCTCCCTCTCTTTGCGCTATCATCTCTCCTCTTTCAAAAAGGTGCCTCTTTATCCAGCTCCTATAAGGAAACGATTCGAACCAGATTTCCATCTCTCGTGGGGAAACAACCCTTTTCGATTGAATTATCCTCCGTTTCTTGAGTATCTTTGGAAGAAGTTTGACAACTTCCCAAAGTGAAAGAAGTGCCCTTGGGCAGCGAACAAGAAGTGCCCCACCCTTCAAGACTTCAGTCAAAACTATTCCAGGAAGGTTCTTCAGGAGATACCTTGCCGAGTCGTTCTTTATGATCATCAGATATCTATTCTTGTAATTGTGATACTCGACGAGCAGGGACTTTCTATATCCTGCCCCACCCCTCCTGTGATACGCAATCGCATCAGGACGGTAAGCACATTTCCAGCCACGCATCCCAGCACGCCAGTCAAGGTCGAGGTCTTCCCAGAAGGCAAAAAAATCCTCGTCAAAATACTCTTCAAGCACCGCGACGTCATCGAGCATCTCACGCGAGTACATTGCCGCCGCGCCACAGGTGCCAAAAACAAATTCTGGCGCGTTGAAGAACCTACCTCCAGCCATTCCCTCACCACGGTTGACCGAAAGCCTGTTCCTGTAAATTATGTGCCCGGCAGAATCAATTACATTTCCCCTTTTTCCGGCAGGAAACCTCAAGAGCTTGCCGCTTGCGCTCCCCACTCGCGGCTCATCAAAAGCGTCCGCAAGTTTCGAGATAAAATCAGGCTCCAGCACAACATCGGGATTGAGCGACATGACAAGTTCGCCTTTCGAAAGGCGAATTCCCTGATTCAAAGCGGGACTGAATCCGATGTTTTTCTCGTTTCTTATCAACCGGGAGCGATTCTTCCAGAAGTCTTCCTCGAGAATTTCGGTGAGTACTTCATACGAATTATCACTCGAACCATTATCTATTGCGATCAACTCAAGGTTTTCATAGTCTTGAGACTCTGCTGAACCAATGCAACGAGCAAGGTCATGTGTGCTGTTGAAGTTGATCAGAACAATTGAAACGAGCTTCATTTTTTGACTAAATCCCTGTCGGTACAGACTCTCACCACTGCGTCTTTCCTCAAGCTTTGCTCCGAACTCTTCCTTGGCAACCCCTGCGCGGTTATGACAACCCCTATCACTATGAAAACAAGCCCAATCCAAGCCAGAGGACGAACCTCTTCTTTGAAGACGAACTTCGAATACAGAACAACCGCAATATAACCAGCAGCCACCATGGGATAGGCAACCGAAAGAGAAACACGGGAAAGCACTATGAGCCAGAAGACAGCAGATATGGCATAAAGCATGATTCCCGCGATTGCCCAAAGACCGTCCTTCAAAACCCTCTTTGCAAGTGAAAGGGGGTGAGCAAAATCACTTGACCTCAAGGGGTTCTCACCATTGTTGGTAACGGAGTTCATCCCCGCCTTCATGGCAAGCTGTCCAAAAACCGCAAGACCGATACTCGTAATCAGCAAGACGGCAGTAATAAAAGTATCAGACATCAATCCCCCTTTTCAAGAATTCTCTCCGCTTTCCCCGCTTTATACAAAGAACAACGAATAAGTAAGCAGGTCTTTCAACTAATCAACAAATCTGCACTTGATGAAATGTGTTATTGCAAGACCTGACCCCCTGGCCCCCTCAAAATCTGTATTTGATGAGCGCCAACAGAGCGCCTATGCCATTCTTCCAGGTTATTTTCTTGCCCTCCCAGTATTCTCTTCCGGCATACGAAATCGGAACCTCATATATTCTAATTCCCTTTTTGAGCAGTTTCGCGGTTATCTCTGGCTCGAACTCAAATCTGTCTGACTCTATCTCAATCCCGGAAAGCGCCTCCCGCGTGAAAAACTTGTAACCCGTTTCCATGTCGGTAAGGGTTGTGTTGAATAGAATATTTGTCACCAGGCTCAAGAACTTGTTTCCAACCATGTGCCAGAAAAACATATTCCTGTGTTCGCCAGTAAACCTCGACCCATATACAACTTCAGCCTTCTTCTTCAAGATTGGCGTCAAAAGCGTTTTGTAGTCCTCGGGGTCGTATTCGAGGTCCGCGTCCTGAATGATAATCAACTCGCCGGTGGTTTGAGGAAGAGCGGTCCTTATCGCCGCTCCCTTCCCCTCATTTTTCCTCTTGTATATGACCCTTGTGGTTGAATCCTCCTCCAACCTCAATATGTCGGAAGTCCCATCATCAGAACCGTCATCAACCACAACAATTTCTTTCTCTATGGGTCCAAGGTCAACCGTGCGAACTCTTCTCAATATTTCCTGTATTGTTCTTCTTTCATTGTATGCAGGGACTATGATTGATAATTTCACCTTCCCACTCCCTCATAAACAAAACCAAGTTTTCTCAGCACCTGAGGGTCGAGGCAATTCCTCGCGTCAACAACAACAGGTGAAGCCATTGTCTTTTTGATCCTCGAGAAGTCCAGCCACTTGAACTCGTCCCACCCGGCAAGAAAAACAAGAATAGATGAGCCCTCCGCGACTTCATAAGCGTCAGACGCAAATGAAACACCCGCTCCTTCGAGTTCGGCCGTGGCGTTCTCCATCGCCTTGGGGTCATAGGCTTTAATGATTGCTCCTCTTTCAGCCATCATCCTGGTTATCTTCACCGCCGGTGATTCCCTCACATCATCAGTATTCGCCTTGAAAGCAAGACCGAGAACACCTATTCTCTTCCCTTCGAGATCACCAACTGCCTTCACTACTTTGTCAACAATCCTTTTGTGCTGCTCTTCATTCACATCGAGCACACCCTCCAAGAGCTTGAAATGATAACCATGATCCTTCGAAATCTTTATGAGCGCGCGGCAATCCTTCGGAAAGCACGAACCGCCAAAACCAGGACCGGGCTTCAGGAATTCGAAACCGATTCTTGGGTCATACCCCATGCCAAGTGCAACCTCCCGAACATCGGCTCCGACAACCTCGCAAATGTTGGCGATTGCATTTATATAAGATACCTTTGTCGCCAGAAAAGAATTCGAAGCGTACTTTATCATTTCAGCGCTCACCGGGTCGGTCACAAGAAGAGGAGCATCTATTTCTCTGTATAGTTCTGTCATTAGCATTATCGCTTTTTGAGAATCGCTTCCAATGACTATTCTTGATGGATTCATGAAGTCCGAGACCGAGGTCCCCTCGCGCAAAAACTCTGGATTGGAAACAACATCAAACTCGTGATACTCCTCCATACATTCTTTAATCAGTCTCTCCACCCGCCTGGTAGTCCCAACCGGGACAGTGCTCTTGTTGACCACCACCCTGTAGGAATCAATGGAGCGCGCAATCTCTCTTGAAACCTCGTCCAAATGTGTGAGGTCCGCTCCTCCAGAATCATCGGAAGGAGTATCAACGGTGATGAAAACAAATAGGCTCTCTCGAACAGCCTCCCTTATATCCGTTGTAAATGAAAGTCTTCCGCTTTTCAGGTTTGCGCGCACCAGGTTTTCGAGTTCTGCTTCATAAATCGGCACATGAGCCTTTGAAAGATCCTCTATTTTGCTCGAGTCACGGTCAACGCAAATAACAGAGTGCCCCAATTCGGCAAGGCACGCGCCCGTCACCAGACCCACATAACCAGTCCCAACTACCGCGCATTCCATGACAAGAATCCCTCTTTACTACTTGCTCTTCCTACCACTGATTTATTCAACCACCTCTTGAAACAATGTTTCCTCTTCATCATCAAGAACTGGCTTGATCTTTCCCGCAAGACCATCGCGAATAGCAGCCCTTGCAAGTCTGTCGCAGGCAACATTGCTTTCTCTTGGAACATGCTGGACAAGAACTTCTGAATACCCCTCAATGAGCGACTTGATTTTCGCCACGAGAGGTCGCAGGGATTTGCTCTTTACCTTGAAGCCTCCGATAACCTGCTTTGTTAGAAGTTCGCTGTCAGTAAGTATTTTCAAGTTTTCAAAACCGAGTTCTCTCGCTTGCTCGAGTATAGCAATCAAAGCATGATACTCCGCAACATTGTTTGTCGCCCTGCCAAGGTATCTCGACACTTCCGCAAGAACGTTCCCCTCCTCATCGAGTGCCAATCCGCCGATACCAGCGGGCCCGGGGTTCCCGCTGGATGCCCCGTCGCTCATTACAACAAGCCATCTTTTCTCGCCGGAAGAGGCCTCAGAGCTGCTTGAAACTTTTTCTCTCCCCCCATCGCTCATTTTACGAGTATCCTTCTGCAATGTTCGCACCTGAAAATTCCTTCTTCATGCTGAATCCTATCTATCTGTGAGCCAGTGAATTGAATGTGGCATCCCCCACAATTCTTTCCCTGCTCAATTCTCACAACCGCAACTCCGCCCCTGGTTTTGAGAAGCTGCTCATACTCCTCGACAAGTTCTTTATCAATCTTTTCCTTCAATGAATCTTTTTCACCTTCAAGCAAACTGATTTCATCCTCTTTCTGAGCAAGCTCCTCGTCATGCTTCTTCCTGTTCGAATTCTCCTCGTCCTCTACATCGCGCAAGATTCTCTTTGCGCCCTCTAATTCCTCATTCAAGGAATCAATTGACTCCATCAATTCGAGATCTTGCGTTTCGAGTTCATCCGTCCTTTTCCTTAAATGAAGAACCTCCGCCTGGACGCCCTGTAATTCCTTCGGATTCATTATCGTTCCGTTGAAAAGTTTTCCCTCCTCTTCTTTTACCTTTATCGAAAGAGTTTCAATCTCCTGGTCAAGCTTGTGCTGAGCCTGCATCATGTCTCTCAGTTTCTCCTGTTTTTCATCTAAGATTTTCCTTTTCCCCTCGCAATCCGAAGAAAGCTCCTTTAGGCGCCACTTTTCCGGAAGAGCCTCAATCTCCTTCCTCAATACAAATATTTTTGAATCAATTTTCTGCAGTTCAAAAAGTTTCTCAGTCTCTTCCTGAGGCGTCATTTCACCTCTTTTTCATACATGGCGCACCGTCCCATGGGTACCCTAACATTTGAGCGCACCCGCATCCACTATAGCCTCAAAGTGCTCCCTCGCCATACATCCGTAAGCCTTCGGTCGCGAGCCTTGCTGGCTGGGCGCGGAATGACACCGTCGGTGCGTCAACCTACCTGTGGGACTGTGCGCTAAATATTCATTTTTTTTCATCGGCTTCGCCGGTTTCCTTTATGAACGTTCGACCTGAAAATCAAGAATGTCATCAACAGTTGTCATTTGACCCCGCAATCCTTCAACATCAAATCCAATTTTATCAACCGACAAAAAGTTTCCACAGAAAACTATTCTTCCCGACAAGCGACACAACCACTGTTACAATAACTCCGGCTCCAAGAACCCCTAAGAATATCCAGAATAGAGCCTTCTTGAACGGAATATCGAAAATAAATGCTCCCACCGAACCCGTCCAGGCACCGGTTACCGGGAGCGGAATCGCAACGAAGATGGCAAGCGCGACTTCCGCATAGAGTTCGTATTTCTTCTCGAGTTTCCGCCGGGTTCTCTCAAAAAGCCAGTTGAAGAAGCGCTCCATAGTCCTTGAGTGCCTCGACAGCCATCGTGAGATTGGTTCAAGGCAAAGAATGATTATTGGAACTGGAATCATGTTTCCAATAATTGAAAAAACAAATGCCTTCCACATTGGTAAGTGAAAGGATTGATTGGCAATTGGAATTGAGCCCCTCAACTCCGCAAGAGGCATCATTGCAATCAAAACTGTAGCTATCTCATGATTTATGTGGCTAAACCATTCGGCCCAGTTAAATGCGCAAAACAATTTCATTCCCCCTCATCTATTACGTCAAATTCGCATCAAATTGTTGCAAATCCTTCAAAGCAAGCGTCTTTAGAAAAGTCAAACCGAATAATACACGAATATCTTGCGCTGATGTAGGGGGGTCTGACCCCCTCTCTACATTTCCATCTTCGACGCAAGGGTGCGCGCGACTTCCTCTGCCTCCCTTACTGTTCTCTCCAAGAGTTCAGAGACCGTGGGAACATCATCAATCAATCCCATTACCTGACCTGCCGGCAGAACACCGTGCTCGACATCGCCATTTTCAGTGGCAACTCTTATTGATTCGAACGAGTTAGCCATGTAAGCAAGCTGCCTTGCGTTGCTCCATCCAGAAGCAAGAACCCCGATAAAGAGTTTCCAGTAAGGAAGTTTGAGCATATCAGCTATGGTTTTGGAATATGGTATGGCCTTCAGCATTCCTACCAGCCCCATGCCTCTTCCTACGGACTTCCTCGCGGCAGGCGTATCGAGCACCCTGCACCACATGCCATCGAATTTCCTCGAGTAAATCGTGTCATAGACACCCTTTTCGAGAGAAAGTTTCTTGAAATTCTCATGGAGCGGGCTTTCCACTGTAGTCATCAGTCTTGTCCCCATTGCAACACCCTCAGCACCAAGCGCAAGAGCGGCAGCAAGTCCGCGCCCATCGCCTATTCCTCCAGCGGCAATCACGGGGATTTCAAGTGCGGAAGCAAGAGAAGGAACAAGGCAGAATGTGGTTGGAAACTCGCCGTGCGCCGCCGCCTCATTCCCTGTCGCTATTACAGCGTGGCAACCGTAGTCCTGCGCTCTTTTTGCGTGCCTCAAGTTCGTTACGGTTGCTATCACTTTCCCGCCATACTCGCTTGCGGCTTTCACAATCCAGTCGCCCTTTCCAAGCGAGAAGTTGATAACAGGCAACTTCTCCTCAATACAAACCTTTGCGTTCTCAGCGGCACCCGGGAAAAGCAGCGAAGCATTTGCGCCAAATGGCTTATCCGTGAGCTCTCTTATCCTATGAATGGCTTTCCTTGTGGCTTCCGCGTCGAGAACCCCGGTAGCAAGAATCCCGAGGCCACCAGCATTAGAAACCGCAGCCACCATCTCAGGCACGCTGATCCAGCTCATTCCCGAAAGAAGAACTGGATATTTGATTCCAAACATTTCAGTTATGCGCGTTTTCATGCAAGCCCCCTTTCAAATCCACTACAAAAAAGAAATATGCAAGTTCAAAGCCCGTACGTTTCATGCAAACGAAAAGAATCACGCGCTAAGAATATATCATTCTTTTGCGCTCTTTTCTTCGGGATTCTTGAGGGATGTCGATAAAGCATTGCGAAAATCGAAAAAAGATTGTAATCTCGAAAACGATTTAGAAAGCATATCTCTCAAGAGGAAGTCAATAATGTACTGCCCCAAATGCGGTAAGCAAATCGAGGCCGGAAGTCGCTTCTGCCCTAACTGCGGAAACGCCTTGCAAGAGGAACATGCACACATTCCAGAAGTCAGCACAGGAAATCAAAAAAAAGGAAATGGTCTGAAGATAGCGGTCATTGTTCTCGCGGCGATAATCGTTCTCGGGGGAATTGCGGCTGGAATCACAATCTCTTCTATCTCAAAGAACGAGAAAGAACCAAAAGAAGAGCCGAAAAAAGTGGAAGAAACCTTACTCGAAGCAAAGGAAAGGGCAAGAAAAAAGCTCCTCGAGGCAGATGCGCTCGTGCAAGAACTTTCTTCTCAAGGCGTTGATGTAAGCGCCTACACAGAGGAAGTCGCCGATGCTGAATTCGAACTCGAAGGAGCCACAAGCATCGAGGAGGCAAACGAAGTCTACGAGATATGTGAGAACATAATTGAAAATTGTAATGAACTGAAAAGCGAAGAAGGCAAGCCCAACAATGAAGATGTTTGCAGGCAGAATCAGAAGATCCTCTACGATGCTCTAAAAGCCTACTATGAGAAAAATGGAAACTATCCTGATCAGTTTGAGTATCTCGTTCAGGAAGGATTCCTCGATTCTATCCCCAAATGCCCGGACGGCGGAACCTACGATTATTTTGTCAACTACGATGTTACGCCCGAACAGTTGAGCGTAAGCTGCAGCGTGCACGGGCAGTTGTATCCATGACGTTTTTAGAAAAAGGGCATTCTTCAAATCTTCTGCCAAATTTAATGTTAGAAGCCGCATCGGAGTAATAAGAACGAGTTTCGTTCCATGCCCTCACAGCACTCTAATACACCGTCTCACAGGTAGGTTGATGCACCGAGAGTGGCGTTACGCGCCGAGTCAGCAAGACTCCTGACCAAGGCGCATGAGGATGTACGTCGAGGGAGCACTTTGAGGCTATAGTGGATGCGGGGCGCTCGAATGTTAGGGTATCTATGAGACAGCGCACTAATACCGCCGATAACCGCGGTACTTTACACAATGCCTCTCCAGCGTTAAATTGATCTATATGGATATAAGCTACTTTCGAGAATTCTTCTTGACGCTCAAGGATAAGATTAGAGAAAAACGGGCGTTCTGGATTTTCCCCGCCGCTCTCATTCTTGTATGCGTATTGATCCTTTCGATTCAAATCACGCTTGGCGCAAGGAAAAAGACTAACACGTCCATAAAAAACTACAACCCTGAATGGAACAGGACGAGCAGTTCAGAAGAATCAACCAAAGCGCAAAGCGAAAGCGGTTCCCCAAAGGATACAGGGCAAGAAAAGCCAGTCATTTATCTTCAGGACCTCCTGAAGGATTCATCGCTATCAGGTGGTCAAAATGAGACATTAGAATTTACCAACAGAAACGCTTCCGTTGTTTTCAAGGTCTATGGCAGGGCACACGGCGTTGGTCTTTGCATGGATGGCGTCAAATACATGGCGCTTTCCGGGAAGTCGTACATGGAAATAATAAATTACTATTACACGGGAGTTACGCTTTCTCATGCGGACGACTCAAGAGAAATCAGAGTGAGGGGAAGGGATGGAAAAATTCGAACAATGACAATGAAAGACTACCTCTACCACCTAACCGAGGAGCCGGAAAGCTTCCCTCCTGAGGGCTTGAAAGTTCTCTATGTTGCCGCGAGAACGTACACTTTGTCATGCATTGAACGCGGGAAACACGCATCGCAGGGGTTTGATGTATGCGCGAGCGGAGGCTGCTGCCAGGCATTTGACGAGAACAAGGACCTTTCAAAATATCCGAGGAACATTGCTGCGGTCAATGAAACCAGCGGTGAGATTCTCACCTATAACGGAAAGCCGATCGTTGCGGCATACTGCGGCTCGTGCGGAGGGCACACGGAAAACAATGAAGACGTATGGGGAGGAAAGCCGCTTCCATATCTCCGCGGCAAAGTAGATGAATTCTGCCGGCAGTCCCCCAATTTTTGCAAAGAGGTGAGGATGAGTGTTTCTGAACTGGAACGCAAACTCAACTCGTCGCCAAAAACGAGCGTCGGGAAACTGAATAAACTCGACATCTCGAGTCGAACTCCCGGAGGAAGGGTGAAAAATGCGATTATTAGTGGAACATCTGGAACAAAGAAAGTATCCGGTCAGACTATTGCCAAGGTTCTTGGTTTCAATAGCACAAGGTTTGAGTATTCGATAAAGTGAATTAGAATTATGTAGCATGGAGCCTGGAGCCAAAATGCCCGAAAAGAAAAAAGTTTTAATAGTCGAAGATGACGAGGAAATTGTAAAACTCCTAAACCTGCGTCTTAGAACTGAGGGTTTCGAAACGGTGTCAGCAACCGACGCAAAAAGCGGAGTCTCACTTGCGTCCGAATATCAGCCTGACTTGATACTTCTTGACATAGCGCTACCAGACGAAAGCGGGGCTGAATTCATGAAAAGAATGGAACTTTCAGAGCAAACGAAGAACATTCCGGTAATTGTAATCACTGCTTATCCTTCTAAGGTGAGGCTTACCGAAGGGTTCAGCACTGTAAGGGAATCTTTCATCAAACCCTTCGAACTCCCCAAGCTCATCGCAACCATGAGAAGTGTGCTTGCCGAATCCAGCTGACAGATTATTCAAAATAGCACACTGGATTTTGTGGTGGGCGTTACTGGATTTGAACCAGTGACCTCCTGCTTGTAAGGCAGGCGCTCTCCCACTGAGCTAAACGCCCTGAACTTTTCTCAGTAATATCCTAAACGCTGTATTGGGTAAAAACCAACGTTTTACCCTGATTACTACTCTTTGAACCGAAATACGCTTACTTTCGAAGCATGGGTGTTCTTTCGCTCTCGATAACCGCCTCAAATGCTTCGCTATATGCCTTCAAAAGCGTCTTGAAACTTGGCTTTTCACCAGGCATTATGAAACCGGCCTGTGCCCCGAGTTTCACGAGTTCAAGAGCAACTTCCCTGCGGTCTATCTCGGGTCTTCGTTCCATCTCCATCCCTCCTTGAGCCATCACCTAAAACATACTTTGAGAACATTGATATCTAACAAATACAATCTTACCATCACGTCTCAGATAGAATCAGAGCACTTAAAAAGCTACGATACCCGGAAGAATACTGAAGGGTCCACGTGGTAAATCCTGCTCAGGGCAAGTATTTCCCTCGTTCCGGGATGCGCGTTTCCAAGTTCCCAGTTTTTGAGAGTGTTGTAGTGAACTCCGAGCTTCTTCGCCACCCATCCCCTTTTCAGCCCTCTTTCTTCCCTCATATCCTTCAACTTATTCGCAAATGCTTTATCGAACTCCTCCACTTCGTTTTCCGTAACCTCAGAAATCTCGAAAATTTTTTCCTTCAAACTCTTGACACCTCCCTAAGTCTGTCCTAATATGGACAATATAATTGTCATTGAGATGACAGGCATCACTGCCAGATATGATAACAATGTCTGTCAGATAAGTCAATATTGGTTTTTTGTCTGAACAGGAGAAGTCAGGAACAGGAGAAACGATGTATATGAACACTGTAGCAATAGCAGGAAATCTTACCTCCGATCCGAAAATGGGCACGGGGCAGGGAAAGGTTGTCAACTTCAGGCTTGCCATCAACAAGAACCGCAGGCAATCCATAAATACAGGGGAGCTTGCTTCGCTTTCAGAAGAAGAATCCCACCAGATAAAGGAACGAACCGAGTTTATCGATGTCGAGTGCTGGGGATCTCAGGCTGATAACGTATATCACTCTCTCAAGAAAGGTGATAGAGCAATCGTTTTTGGACAAATGAAATATGACCAGTGGACTGATGAGGATGGAAAAACCAAAAGTAAAGTTAGTATTCGCGCCTCTGTCATAGGGGCTTCTCTCGAATTCGCAACCGCAAGAATAGAAAGGCAGTCAAATTCCACTGAAACAGAAACCTCGAATGCTTTTAGAGACATCGCGCAAGGGGCTAAAGGGAAACAGAAAGGAGCATGAAATGAGCATAGTAGACCTTTCATCTTTTACATCAAAATTGGGAATCACGACGGCAGTGTGGCTCTATGAAGACGCGGATACATACGTTGTTCAGCACGATTTTCTCCACATGTCTTTTTTCAAAGACGACTTCAAGGAATTTGTTGACACCCTCATTGTTGCGCTCAGACAAGTCGAAAGAATGGAAAGTCCTACAAGCCACCTGCATCCGGTCGTCATCAGAAATCCCCGCTCCCCCGAAGAGCCCTCCTACGGGGATGAAAGCGAATCCTCAAACCGCAGGCTGTGAGGCTCATGAAACTGTTAGTGCACCGTCCCGCAGGTAGGTTGACGCATCGAGAGTGTCACTCTGCGCCGCGCCAGCAAGGCACGCGACCGCAGATGTACTGGATGTACATCGAGGGAGCGGAACGAAGCTGGAGTGGATGCAGGGATGCTCGAATGCCAAGTTATCTGCGGGACGGTGCACTAAGTGCTCCTGCCATGCCATGTTACCCCCTCAAAAAACCCCTCCCCGATGCCGCCTCGAGCCACCCCTGAACACCCCAAAAGAACAGCCGCGGCAAACAAAGGGTCCGAAAGGACCCTTTCCCTCCTTTATTGAGCGTGCACCTCAATAGTTGTGCTGAGGGAGATGAAAAAGCCCGGAAGCCACTCAACTACATACTCCGTTGACATTATAAGAAAGATCCTGGTTCATGTTTGAAAAGGTAGCTCGAGAATAGAATCAAGATATTTGTGATTCATATACCTACGGTGCGGTTGTTGATTCATTTTCTATCCGCTTCAATAGGGGTTCGACACCAAGCTCCCTCGCCCAATACCGGAGATAGTCCATTTCCAGCTTTTCAAACTGAACCTCATATACCTGCAAGGCATCGAGCAATTGTTTTTCGCTCCCACCGGATAATTTCGCCCATTTCAGCTTCTGCAGGATTGTGTCCTCGGGACTTGATACCCGTAATTTGATCCCCAGGACCTCCTCTGTCAGTCGGCGCGAGAAACGTGACCGGTCGAACGGTTCGTCAGTCAACACCCAGAAATCGACTTTGAGGCCCTCATTAATGTCAATCAGGTTGAACATGCCCCCTTGTTCCATGGCTTCGTAAATGCTTTTTTCTTCCAGGTAGAACTCTTCCGATGAAAACTTCTCGAACAGCCCCTGCGCTGATGTCTCATCGAGATCAACTACGATGTCGATGTCGTGCGTTAATCGAGGAGCGCCCTGCATGCTGGAGGCGAGCGCGCCGGTGACCATGTTCTCTATCCCCAGGTCATCGAGAACCCCGATGACCCTGGCTAGTAGTTCCTGTTGTGACATCTTTCGATCCGATCGAGATAGATGACCATAATTTCATCATCCGTTGCAGCTGGAAACCTCTTTCTGAGGCCGTGCAGGAAGCACTCCTTTGCGAAATCGTAAAGCTCGAACGACTTGAGCAGCTTCGCCTCTGGTGTCATCCGGCGAAGCGTCTGTATGTAGACCACGTGAGCCGAGTCTTTTAATATTGCTGCCATCTACAACATCCCGTATCTATTAGTATTTTTCTAATTATAACAATGGAGAAACATACAGGCGTAGTCACCGACAAGAATGTTGCGGGGCAAGTTGGCCTTTCAGCAGCAAATACACGGTAGATTATGCTCCTCGCCTGATTAGCGCCACAGCAAAATACCAACTGTTACCTTTGCGAAAGGATGCTCTTTATACCACGGTGGAATTATCTCAACTTATTAAGACGCGGATACCTATGTGGTTCAGCACGATTTCCTTCACATGTCTTTCTTCAAGGAAGATTTCAAGGAATTCGTTGATACACTGATAGTTGCGCTAAGGCAAGTTGAAAGAATGGAAAGCCCCGCAAGGCACCTTCATCCGGTTGTCATCCGAAATCCCATCTCCACTGAAGAGATTTCTTACGGGGTTGAAAATGAATCTTCTAAAGGGTCCGAAAGGACCCTTTCCCTTTTTCTCGAGCGTCATTGCTATAATAACCTTGTAGAAATTCTTTCTTGAAGGAGGAACCATGCTTGAGATAGAGAACCTGACGGTTTCAGTAGAAGGGAAAGTCGTTCTTGAAAACATAAACCTCGAAATTGAAAGAGGAGAAACAAGAATGCTTTTTGGCGAAAATGGTTCTGGTAAGACATCTCTACTCATGGCAATAATGGGACTTGGAAACTACAAAGTCGAATCGGGTCAGATACGGTTCAAAGGAGAGGACATAACCGATCTTCCACCATACGAGAGGGCAAAGCGTGGAATAGGAATAATGTTTCAACGCCCACCTACCATACGCGGGCTTAAACTCAAAGAAATGCTCGAGCTCATCGAGAATAATGGAGAGAGTCCGGAAGAACTCGCGAGAAAGTTGAATCTTTCTGAATTTCTCGAAAGGGATGTGAACATGGGTTTTTCGGGTGGTGAGTTGAAGAAAGCCGAGCTGCTCCAACTGATTGCCCAAAACCCGGACCTCGTCCTTCTCGATGAACCCGAATCGGGCGTTGACCTTGTGAACATAAGCCTTATCGGCACAGCAATCCGAGAGCTACTCCAGAAAGACCTTCACAAAAGCCGGATGAAGGGGGGTCTAATCATCACACACTCCGGATACATCCTTGACTACGTGGAGGCGGATAAGGGTTGCGTCCTGGTGAACAAGACAATATGGTGCACCGGCAATCCTCATGAGATTCTTCAGGGAATAAGAGAAAGAGGGTACCAGGCATGTCTGACCTGTCAGAAATAAAAAAGAAAGCAGAGGAAGCCAAAGAGAAACCTGCCACCTATGGTCCGGATATAGACCTTGAAAGGTACACGACTGAGGCTCCGGAACACGACGAGAAAGAACTTTCAGAAATAGAAATAGTTGACCGCCAAAAATTGCTCAACGCGGGAGTTGACATTTCGGGAAAGGACCGGTCTGGAACCTTCATTCAAGTTGATAGCTCGGTTATTCATTCGGCGCCATCTCAGGAGGGAATAGAAGTCATACCGACACGCAGAGCACTGGAGATATACCCATGGCTCGAGGATTACCTCTGGAAGGTTGTTCAAGTCAACACCGACAAATACACTGCGAGAGCGGAGCTGGAATTCCAGAACGGTTATTTCATCAGGGCTCTGCCGGGCGTGAAAAGCATTTTTCCGGTGCAAGCCTGCCTGTATTTGAAATCAGAAAACATCAATCAAAATATCCATAACATCATTATCGCCGAGGAAAACTCTGAGCTCGATATCATAAATGGGTGCGCAAACGAATCTCCGGAAGCGGGGGGCCTTCATATTGGCATAAGTGAATTCTATATCAGGAAAGGCGCAAAAATAACTTTCTCCATGATTCACAACTGGACAGAAACAACCGCGGTGCGACCGAGAAGCGGGATTCGCATAGAGGAAAATGGTGTTTTCGTCAACAACTATGTTTGCATGCATCCAGTCGAGTCGCTTCAGTTGTTTCCAACCGCTTTTCTCGTTGGAAAAGGGGCGACGGCACGATTCTCATCCATCCTCCTTGCGGAAAAAGGAGTTTACTTTGATGTTGGCTCAAAGGCAATTCTTTCTGCACCCGAGGCAAGATGCGAAATGGTGTCGAGAGCGCTCTCCACAGGTGGAACGGTAATCGCAAGGGGCTCAATGGTCGGGGAAGTTCCGGACATCAAAGGGCATCTCGAGTGCCGTGGAATGATTCTCAAAGGTGAAGGCAGGATTCACTCGATTCCAGAACTCGACGCAAGGGCTGAGGGAGTTGACATGTCGCACGAGGCGGCAGTAGGGAAAATCGCGCGCGAGGAGATAGAATACCTCATGGCGCGCGGCCTTACTGAAGAGGAAGCGGTCGCTACAATTGTGAGAGGATTCATGCGTGTTGACATCGAGGGGCTCCCGCCTATCCTGAAGGAACAGATTGATCGCGCAATAGAAATTGCAGATAAGTCGCTTCTTTAGTCTTAGTTCTCAATGCGCATTACCGATGCCGAATACCAATCTTGAAATTTCCTTATCAGGGGGTAACAAATCATATTCAACTAAATCCTGAGGGCGTACCCAGGCATATTCAACATCCCCGATATTCGATTCTTCTTCGCTTATCCTCGAACTCAAAGCAAAAATCCTCACATCATATTCCGGATACCGATGAGTAACAGTAGCAAGCAAGGCGCCGACTTCAACCTTGATCCCGAGCTCCTCCATTATTTCCCTCTCAAGCGCATCGGATGCGCCTTCCCCTTCCTCTATCTTCCCGCCGGGAAATTCCCATGAGCCAGAATAGGGAGCACCATCTGGTCTTTTAGTGATAAGAACGAAGCCGTCCTTTTCAATTATTGCCGCTGCTACTTCAATCTCTTCGTTGTTCATCTTATGCTGTCCCATGAAATCATATCGCGTTGAATGTGATTCGGTCGCCCCCGAGCACTCAACCATAGTGACCGTTCTCATGTTTGCCTTGAGAATGAATTGAAGAGCCGCGCCTTTCCAAGCCCATTAATCAACACTAAATTTCAAGTTCAATCCTTGCCAAGAGATTCTATAAACGCCTCGATTCTTTCACGAACCTGCGCTTCCGCGTAAACTCGAGAATCTGTCATGTCAGCTTCGATTATGAGAACAGGCTTTCCAGTGCGGCTCCCGATCTCACGCCCTATGTCGTACTGACCGAGCGAATACGGCTTGCATGAGCGATTGGAATGCATTACCACTCCATCAGTGTGGAACCTTTCCATGAGCGAGATAATCTTCTCGAGCATGAGGTCAATC